>JALSIF010000081.1 GCA_026981635.1 bacterium
CCAAAGGTTTAATGGCAACAAGATCAATAACCTCATCTTCACTATTGTTTTTTCTTTCATCATCCTCTGGATGATCAATGTGGCCCGGCGCTCCCCGGAGAGGTTATTCATCAGGAAGATAAGCGGGCTTGAGGCCATTGACGAGGCCATCGGCCGGGCCACCGAGATGGGCAAGCCGATCCTCTTTCTCAATGGCCTTGACCCCATCCAGAGCATCGCCACCATCGCCTCGCTGGCCATCCTGGGGAGGGTGGCCCGTAAGGCGGCTGAGTTTGAGGCTGAGGTGTTGGTGCCGTGCAGGGACCCGGTGGTTATGAGCATGGCCCGGGAGATGGTAAAGGAGGGCTTCACCGAGGCAGGCCGCCCCGATGCTTACAAGGAAGAAAACATCTTCTTCCTGACGGATGACCAGTTTGCCTACACCGCTGCGGTCAACGGGATCATGGTTAGGGACAGGCCAGCGGCCAACTTCTTCATGGGCTACTACTACGCAGAATCTCTGCTGCTTGCTGAGACTGGAGCGATGACCGGGGCGATCCAGGTGGCGGGCACCGATGCCCTCGCCCAGCTCCCCTTCTTCATTACCACCTGCGACTACACCCTAATCGGGGAGGAGCTCTATGCGGCCAGCGCCTACCTGTCGCGCCAGCCCATGATGCTCGGCTCCATCAAGGGACAGGACTACGGCAAAGTGATCATAATGGTGGTGCTTATTCTGGGGGTGGTGGGGGCGACCATCGCCGCAATAAGCGGGGTGGAGGTGGTTAACCTCATCAAGTACTGGCTAACCAAGGTGTAGGGGATGCAGTTCATCAGGCGACAGCTTCCGCTCTGGGTCACCTTTTTCGGGGCGCTCTACATCTTCATCTCCTGGTACATCCCCTCCAGCTTCACCTTCCAAATCGGCCAGCGCAGGATGGCCTGGCTGGGCCAAGACATCATCACCGGATGGTCCAACTGGATCAGTATCATTTCAGGTGTAGCCCTCTTTTATGGCATCCTCACACTGATCCTATATGGCTGGAGCAAGGTACGTTCGCGCCAGCCGGGCTATGGCTACTCCATTATCATGCTCGTGAGCCTTGCTCTCATGACCGCCCTGGGACTGCTCTATGGCACCAAGGCGGCACCCCACGTAACCAGCATCTCTTACCTACTTGCACCCGGCAAGCTTCAGGTGGGTCAGGAGTTCGCCCTGGGGCTGTTTGGCCAAATTAACCCCTTCCAGTGGATGTATACCAACGTGATGCTCCCCCTCAGCGCCACCATGTTCAGTCTGCTCGCCTTCTATATCGCCTCAGCCGCCTTCCGCACCTTCCGGGCAAAGACGACCGAGGCCACCATTCTGCTCATCGCCGGGGTTCTGGTGATGCTTGGTCGGGTTAGCTCGGGCGACCTGGTCCCGCAGCTTAGCTTTGTGTCTGACTACATCATGAACATCCTGAACGCCGCCGGGCAGCGGGGAATTCTCTTGGGCATCGTGCTTGGCCAGATCGCCTTCAGCGTCAGGATCATCTTTGGGGTTGAGCGAAGCTACCTGGGAGGGGGGGACTGATGGAGCGCTGGGAGAAGCTAGTTAGTGCCTACCTCAACCTGGATCGGCGGATCATCTACCTTCTGGTTGCCCTGGCGGTCCTCATCCCCCTGATCTGGCCCCTCAATCTTCCGGTCAAAGCCCGGGAGGAAGTGAAGGCCATCTTTGACACCATTGAGGAGCTCCCCCCTGGGTCCACCATTCTCATCGCCAACGACTACGACCCTTCTTCGGAGCCCGAGCTTTATCCCATGACGGTTGCTCTGCTTAAACACTCTTTTCTCAAGAAGCACAAGGTGATCATCATTACCCTCTGGCTTACCGGACCGGGCTTGGTGGTAAAGGCCCTGGAACAGGTCAAGGAGGAGTTAAAGCCCCTGGGAGTTGAACCCAAGGAGGGGGTGGACTACGCTTTCTTGGGCTTCAAGCCGGGGGGCTTTGCGGTCATTCTGCAGATGGGGGGAAACATATATGGGCTGGAGACTGACTATGCGGGCAACCGGCTGGAGGACCTACCCATCTTTGAGAATGTGCGCTCGCTTAGGGACATTGACTATCAGGTGGTGCTGGCGGCGGGCAACACCATTGACACCTGGATCATCTACGGCTCGGAGAGATACTCATACCTGATCGGTGGGGGGGTGACCGGAGTTATCGCGCCAAACATCTATCCCTACTACAAGGCCCGCCAGCTAAACGGCATCCTGGGAGGTCTTAGGGGAGCGTCGGAGTATGAGCGCCTGCTCAACGCCAAATACCAGGTGGGGGTCGGTCGGGCAAGCAAGGGGATGGATGCCCAGACCATGGTTCACTTACTCATCGTCTTTGGGGTCATTTTGGCCAACCTGGCCTTTTTTGTCCAGCGTTCCATTGAGAGGGGGAGGGACTAGATGAACCTAACTGCCGTTGAAGTGTTGGGAATATGGCTGGCGGTGGGCTTCACCCTGGCCATCTTCTCCTTCCTCTACCGGGACAACCCCATCTACCGGGTGGCGGAGCAGGTTTATGTGGGGGTTTCGGCAGGCTACGGGCTGGTGGTGACCATCTTTGACTTCCTGCTCCCCCTTTTCTGGGAGCCTTTAAAGAACGCATTCCTAACTGCCATCGGCTCACCGGAGGCAACCAGTCCGGGTAGCTTCGTGGTCATCATCCCCTTCATCCTCGGTGTGTTCATCGTGCTTCGGGTGTTTAGAAACCTCACCTGGCTCTCCCGCTACAGCTACGCGGTGCTGGTGGGGACGGCGGCGGGAATCGTGATTCCCCAGGTGACCGACTCTATCCTCATCCCCCAGGTTGGCAACACCATAAACCCCCTCTATCCCTGGAGCCTCAACCCCGAGTATGCCAACCAGGGAACCTTCTGGCAGTTCATCTACTCGCCGGGGATGGACGCTCTGGTTACCCTGGTGGGGGTCTTTTCGGTGCTGATGTTCTTCTTCTTCTCGGTGGAGCACCGGGGAGTGGTGGGGGGCATCGCCCGGGTGGGGGTATATGTCCTGATGATCACCTTTGGGGCCAGCTTCGGCTACACGGTGATGGCCCGCGTCTCTCTGCTCATCGGGCGGATGACCTACCTTCTCAACCCGGAGAAGGGGGGAATGGTGGGGGCGGCAGTATGGCAGAAGCCCACCATCGTCCTGCTGGTGCTGTTTATCGTGGCCATGATTCTCTTTGCCCTGAGCGAGAAGAAGAGGCGGCCGCCGGCGGAGGCTCCGGCCGGTTAGGAAACGGGGCAGAGCTGATGGTGGGGGCTTTTCTGGCGGGGTAAAATCTTATCCATTGGCAAGACGATTACAGTGGGGGCGGTCCTGGTGGGGGCCACAGCCGCTTCGCTGCTCCTCGGTCCCCGACCGGTGAACAACATGGTGCCGGCTAACTTTCCCCTGGCGGAGAGCGTGGCGGTAACGGTAGACCGCTATGGAGTCCCCTACATCCGGGGGAAGACGGAGCGGGAGGTCTTCTTTACCCTGGGCTATGTGCAGGCGCGGGACCGGATGGTGCAGATGGAGGTGCTCCGGCGCACCGCCAAGGGGAGGCTGGCCGAGGTTACCGGGGCAGGCTCCCTGGAGCTGGACAAGTTCATGCGTAACCTGCGCATGGAGGAGCTGGTCCGGGCCAACTACTACTCCCTGCCCCGCCACCTACGCGAGCACCTTGAGGCCTTCGCCGAGGGGGTCAACTGGTACCTGAGCCACGAGGCCCGCAAGCGACCTCTGCTTATGGTGCTGGGGGAGGTGGAGCCATGGGAGCCGGTGGACTCGCTGCTTGTGGGCAAGCTGATGCAGGTTTCGCTGCTTGACGACTGGGAGGCCACCCTGAAGGAGGAGGGGCTTAGGCAACGGCTGGCGGAGAGGGAACTGGGGCCGGACCTCATCTCCCGCAAGCTCACCTCCCTGGTTTTTCAGCTTGATGCCGACGACCCGGGCTACCGCAGTGGACTTGCCAGCGCCTACCGGGAGTATGCCGGGGCGGTGAGCGGGGAGGCCTTCGGGCTTTGGGATGATTTCAAGGGTTCCAACGCCCTGGTCATCTCGGGTCGCTTTACCGAGAGCGGCTATCCCATCCTGGCCAGCGACCCCCACCTTCGCATCCGCTTCCCTTCCCTCTGGTATGAGGTGGACTTTGAGGTGGTGGGGAGGTACCGCGCCCACGGGTTTACCGTGCCCGGCAGCCCCTATCTGGCCATGGGTACCACCGACCACCACGCCTGGGGGGTGACGGTACTGG
>JALSIF010000082.1 GCA_026981635.1 bacterium
GTTGCCCGCGGTGATGGTGCCGTTTTCCTCAAAGATGGGCTTTAGCTTGGCTAGCTTTTCCAGCGTGGTGTCGGGGCGGGGGTGCTCGTCGGTGTCAAAGATGATTGGGTCGCCCTTCTTCTGGGGGATCTCCACCGGGGTGATCTCCTCCGCCAGCCGGCCGCTCTGGATGGCGTCCTTAGCCTTCATCTGGCTCTGGTAGGCGAACTCGTCCTGCTCCTCGCGGGGGATCTCAAATTCGCGGGCGATCATGTTGCCTTCAACCGCCATGTGGACGTTCTCAAAGGCACACCACAGGCCGTCGTAGACCATCCCGTCCACCAGCTTCTTGTCAAACATCTTGGCTCCCCAGCGGGTGTCAAAGCTGTAGTAGGGGGCGTTGGACATGGACTCGTAGCCGCCGGCAAAGACCAGCTGGTTCTCCCCCATCTCAATCAGAGTGGCGGCCAGGGTTATGGCCCGCATGCCGCTGGCACAGACCTTGTTGATCAGCAGCCCCGGTGTAGTGGGATCCAACCCCGCCTTGATGAGCACCTGCCGGGTAGTTATCTGTCCGCTCCCCCCCTGCAGCACCTGCCCCATGATCACGTTGTCAATCATCCCCTGGGGCTCAATGCCGTTTCGCTCCATCAGTGCCCTCACGCAGTGGGCGCCAAGGTCGGCTGCCTTGAAGGGGAGCAGCGAGCCGCCGTAGCGGCCAATGGGAGTCCGGGTCGCGTCAATGATCACTGCCTTAGCCATCACGCATCTCCTCTCTGTCTAGGATTTGGCCTCCGCCTCCCGGGCTGATTATAGGCCAGCAGGCTCGGTGGGGGATGGCTCTGGCCTTCGCAGCTAGAAGAGGCTCTGGGGCTGGGCCAGGCTCTTCATCCCCAGGCGGAGGGCGAACTGGTGGAAGCGGGGGGAAGCGAAACCGTCCCTCACCGGCTCCGCGGGCAACTCTACCCCCTCCACCTGCCGGTCCAGGGTGACCAGCCGCTTCCACACCAGCACCTCGTCGCGGGCCTCCTCCAGCGCCTTGCGGAGGCGGGCACTCTCCACCTGGTCCAGGTGCTGGTAGAGGTTCTCCACCGTCCCGAAACGGGCAATGAGCCTGCGGGCAGTCTTCTCCCCCACCCCGCGCACCCCGGGGATATTGTCCGAGGGGTCGCCCCTGAGGGCCTTGTAGTCCACCCAGCGGGAGGGGGGAAAGCCCCACTCGGCCTCAAACTCCTCCTCGGTAATCTCCTCAAGCTCGCTGATCCCCTTCTTGGTAATAAGCAGGCTCACCCGGGGGGAAAGCAGCTGCAAAAGGTCCCGGTCCGAGGTGACGATATAGACCCGGTCGCCCCGCTCCTCCCCCTGTCGGGCCAGGGTGGCGATGAGGTCGTCTGCCTCATAGCCCTCCTTGGAGAAGACCGGCCAGCCCAGGGCCTCCCCCGCCTCGCGCATGATCTGAAACTGGGGTCTAAGCTCGTCGGGGGGCTCGGGCCGCTGGGCCTTGTACTCCTCATAGACCTCGGTGCGGAAGGTCACCCTCCCCTCGTCAAAGCAAAGGACAGCAAGGTCGGGGTGGTAGTCCTCCACCAGGCGATTGAGCATCCTCAGGGTGCCATAGACCGCATTGGTGGGAGTGCCATCGGGGGCAGTAAGGGTGGTGGGCAGGGAGAAGAAGGCCCGATAAAGCAACCCCGAGGTGTCCACCAGAAAAAGCTCCACCGCGGGGTGATTATATGACCCCGCCTCTTCCCCCAGAGCCTGAAAGCCAGAGCAGGAAGGCCCCGCTTAGCCCCTAATCTCCTTCTTCCCTTCCTTCCCCACCTTCTTCCTCCTCCTTGAGCTTGGCGAGGAACCGCTCAAACTCCTCCTGGTCCATCCCCATGATCTCAATCAGGAGCTCAATCAGCCTAAGCTCAAGCTCTTCTGGCTCCAGGTCCCCGTGGTTGTCGCTCCTGTCCCTCATTCCTCTGCCGCTAGGAGTCTTGCTTCCTCCGAGGAAAGAAAATGTCCCGTCCCCTGCCCCCTCACAAGGCGGCAAAGGCGACCGGATCGAACTCCCCCTGAAACACCTCCACTGCCGGCCCGGTCAGGTGGACCGGCCTTCCTTCCCCCTCCCACTCAATCAGGATCTCACCCCCGGGCAAGGCCACCCTGAGTGGGGAGGTGGCCCTTCCCATGGTGATGGCCGCCACCGCACTGGCACAGGCGCCGGTACCACAGGCCATGGTCTCCCCTACCCCCCGTTCCCATACCCTCACCTCTAGCCGATCGGGGCTCACCAGACGGACAAACTCGGTGTTTACTCCGCGGGGAAAGCTGGGGTGGTGCTCAAGCTCAGCTCCCACCCGGTGGACCAAACCATCCTCCAGCCGCTCCTCAAAGGAGACGGCGTGGGGGTTTCCCATGCTCACCAACACTAGCTGTCGCCTGCCCTCTCCCGTGACCAGCTCAGCCACTGGACCATCGTTGCTTTGAAGACCCACCGCACCCACCGCCTCAGGGCCCAGCCGGGGTACTCCCATCTCCACCCGCACCTGGGTTACCTCCCTGCCCTCCACCGTAAGCCACAGCCGGTGGGGGCCGGCAGGCGTCTCAACCACCAGCTCACGCTTGCTCACCAGGCCATGGTCGTAGGCAAACTTACCCAGACAGCGGATGCCGTTGCCGCACATCTCCGCCCGGCTGCCGTCGGCATTGAAATAGACCATCTTCAGGTCCTCTCCGTTGGAGCCCAACGGCACCACCAGAATGGTTCCGTCAGCCCCGATACCACGGTGGCGGTCACAGAGGGCAGGGGTGAGTCGCTTGAGCTCTTCCTCCGCGAGGGGAAAATCCCTCCCATCAAAAAGGATGAAGTCGTTGGCCGTACCGTGGTACTTGTAGAAGCCAATGCGCACGACCTAAGTCTACCAGAGTTCTAATTACCGTGAGTTATATTTGTAGAGAATTCAACAACATCAATAGATAATCTAAAACTACCTATGTGAAAGGATTTAAGTCTGGCCAGGTGGCACCATCAAGCCGGTTCCCTTTTCCCCGGGACCCCACCTGCCGGGTCCTACAATCAGCCCGATGGAAACCATTAGGGCAACCACAGTGCTTGCTGTGCGCAGAGCGGGCGTGACCGCCATGGGAGGAGATGGCCAGGTCACCCTGCAGGACATGGTGATCAAGCGGGGGGCAGAAAAGCTTCGCTCCCTGGGGGAGGGGAAGGTGCTGGCCGGCTTTGCCGGCGGAGTGGCCGATGCCATCACCCTGTTTGAGCGCTTTGAGAAGCAGCTCTCCCGCTTTCCCGGTTCCCTCAAGCGGGCGGCGGTGGAGCTGGCCAAGGAGTGGCGCCAGGACAAGGTGCTAAGAAGGCTTGAGGCGATGCTTCTGGTGGCAGACAGCCAGACCATCCTGCTCATCAGCGGCTCGGGGGAGGTGATTGAACCCGATGAGCCGGTCATGGCCATCGGCTCGGGAGCAGGCTATGCCCTGGCCGCCGCCCGGGCATTGCTGGAAAACACCGAGCTTAGCGCCGAGGAGATCGTTCGTCGGGCGATGAAGCTGACGGCGGAGCTTTGCGTCTATACCAACGATGCCCTCACCCTGAAAACAATTAGGTGAGCGGGAGGGGGGCAGGGGTAGGAGCAAGCGATGAAAGAGACCACCTCCCTCAAGGGTGAAGCCGGAGTTGCGGTTGAAGATCTCACCCCGGCAGAGATCGTCGCCGAGCTGGACAAGTACATCATCGGTCAGGATGAGGCCAAGCGGGCGGTGGCGGTAGCCATCCGCAACCGCTGGCGAAGGCTCCGGGTCCCCCCTCGCCTGCGCGAGGAGATCACCCCCAAGAACATACTCATGATCGGCCCAACTGGCGTAGGAAAGACCGAGATCGCCCGCCGCATGGCCCAGATCACCCGCGCCCCCTTCCTCAAGGTGGAGGCCACCAAGTTCACCGAAGTGGGCTATGTGGGGAGGAGCGTTGACTCCATCATCCGCGAGCTGGTGGGGGTGGCGGTAAGGCTGGTTACCAGGGAGCACGCCGAAAAGATAGAGGACAAGATCCGAGAGCGGGTGGAGAAACGGATCTTGGATCGTCTCTTCCCCATGCCCGAGTTTCGCCGCCGCTCCCGGCTGGACGACCGGCAGGACGAGCCCCCCGCCCTCTCTGCTGACCCGCAGCTGGACCAGCTCAGACGCCAGCGGGAGGAGACACTAAAAAAGCTTCGCGCTGGGGAACTGGATGACGAGGTGATAAGCATTGAGGTAAGCCCACCCCAGCCCCAG
>JALSIF010000083.1 GCA_026981635.1 bacterium
CGACCGGGTGCTTGCGGCGATGAACCGGCGCTACCGGGTGGGGGACTACCTTGAGCTCTGCCGGCATCTGAGGGAGGTTTGCCCCGAGGTGGCCCTCAGTGCCGACATCATGGTGGGCTTTCCCACTGAACAGGAGGAGGACCTTCTGGCCACCATGGAGGTGGTAAGAAGGGTGGGCTTTGAGCGCATCCACATCTTCCCCTTCTCCCCCCGCCCCTACACCAAGGCCTGGACGCTGAAGGGACTCCCCCAGCGGGAGATCAAGGCCCGCCTCCACCGGCTGGAGGAGTATCACCGCTCGCTTCTTCCGGGGATCCTTGCCCGCCGCGTGGGGCAGGAAGCGGAGCTTTTGGTGGAGCAGGTGGAGGAGGGCCTTGTCAGGGGCTACACCGAGCACTACCTGAGGGTGGAGCACCCCATAACCCAGGAAAAGGAGGTGGCGGTGGGGGAGCGGGTGGCGGTGAGGCTTGCCGCTCCCGACCGGCGGGGGGTGTTTGGCCTTACCGAAATCAGGCCGGCCGCTCTGCCGGCGGGGGCAGCCTAGACCCGGCAGGATCAGGTAGAACCGGCCCGCCTGGGGTATTATTGATGGACCGATCCCTCTTCCTCCGTACCTTGGGCGGAGAATACATGGCAGGATCGGGTGAGGCACACTGAAGGCGAAAGAGAAGCAGGACACCCTCTCGGTCGTAAAGCTTCGCAGCCAGGAGGAGCTGCTGGAGCTCTTTGGGGAGTTTGACACCAACCTACGGGTGCTCAAGAACCGGCTCGGGGTGCGCATCTATGCGCGCGGCCTGGATGTCTACATCGCCGGTGAGCCGGACAAGGTGCGCCAGGCCACCCAGCTCATCAAGCAGCTGGTGAGCGTCATCCGCCGCACCGGCTACCTGGAGGAGGAGGTGTTTGAGCACCTGGTGGAGAGCGGAGGGGTGGAGGCGGCGCCGGGGGAGTACCTGCCCCATGTGCCCGGCTTTGCCCCCAAGACTGAGGGCCAGAAGCGCTACCTTGAGGCGATGGAGAAGAGCCCCATCGTCATGTGCTATGGCCCCGCCGGCACCGGTAAGACCTATCTTGCGGTGGCCATGGCGATAAGCTTCCTCAAGCGGCGCCAGGTAAACCGCATCGTGCTTACCCGCCCTGCGGTGGAGGCGGGGGAGAGCCTGGGGTATCTTCCTGGCACCATGGCGGAGAAGGTCCACCCCTACCTCATCCCCCTGTTTGACGCCCTAAACGATCTCATCGGCTTTGACCGCTCGCGGCGACTCATTGAGCGGGGGGTGGTGGAGGTGGCCCCACTGGCCTTCATGCGGGGAAGGAGCCTCAACCACAGCTTCATCATCCTGGACGAGGCCCAAAACACCACCCGCAGCCAGATGAAGATGTTTCTTACCCGGATGGGAAACGATTCCCGCATCGTGGTCACCGCTGACCCCACCCAGATAGACCTGGAGGACCCCCGCCAGAGCGGTTTTGCCGAGGCGCGGCGGGTGCTCAGGGGGGTGGAGGGGGTGGAGTTTGTGGAGCTTACCGACCGGGACGTGGTGCGCCACCCGGTGGTCCAGCGGATCATCAACGCCTACCGGCGCTACGAGGAGCAGGAGCGCCTGGAGCGGGGCCAGCTCATTGAGCTGGGTGAGACGGGTGAGGTCAGCGAGGGGGAAAGTGGGGCGGGGGCAGACCCGGAATCAGGCGGGGAGGGGGCCTCCCACGGTTGAATCCCGGGTAAACACGGACTATAGAAAACAGGGTATGTGAGAGGGAATCCCACAAGGAGGCGAGATGGAGGAAGCGGAGATCAGCACCCTGACCGAGGCGGGGAGGGCGAGCTGGCTGGTCAGAGGCAGCCGGCTCTCCAGCTTCCCCTTGGTCTGTGCGGTGGTAAACCTTACCGACGACTCCTTCTTCCCCGGCAGCCGGGCATCGGCAGACCCCTCTCAGGCCCTGCTCATGTGCGAGCAGGCGCTGGAGCTGGGGGCGGACATCGTTGACCTGGGGGCCGAGTCCACCCGGCCCGGCTCCGACCCCATCACTGAGACGGAGGAGCTGAGAAGGCTCATCCCGGTGCTAAACGGCCTGGTGGAGAAGGTGGCCCACTACCGCACCGAGAAGCCCCGCTGGATCTCGGTGGACACCTACAAGCCCAAGGTGGCCCGGGAGGTGCTGGAGATCGGGGCAGACATCGTAAACGACATCTCGGGGATGACCTTCGGCAACCGGGAGGGGATGCTGGAGGTATTGGCGGAGAGCGACTGCGGCTACGTCCTCATGCACACCGCCGGCCGCCCCAAGGTGATGCAGGAGCTGGCCCACTACGAGGATGTGGTAAGCGAAGTGGAGAACTTCTTCAAGCTCTCCCTCAACCTGCTTCGCTCCCACGGCATAGATCCGGAGCGGGTGGCGCTGGACCCGGGGATCGGCTTTGGCAAAAAGCTCAAGCACAACCTGGCCCTGATGCGGGCGGCAGGCCGCTTCCGCGAGCTGGGCAGGCCCCTGCTTTATGGGGTTTCGCGCAAGAGCTGGCTGGGGGAGGTGACCGGCCGGCCGGTGGAGGAGCGCCTGCCGGGGACCATCGCCGCCCATGCCTACCTCCTCCTTCAGGGGGTGGAGATCATCCGGGTCCACGACGTGGCCGAGGCAGTGGACACCCTGAAGGTGGTGGCAGCCCTCTCCGGCCGTCAGGCTTAGCCCTGGCCTGCTAGATTTAGACCCGCCATGGCCCACCGCCCCCTGCGCATCCTGCTGGTAAACGACGACGGGGTTGACGCACCGGGGATCATTGAGCTTGCCCGGGCGCTGGCGGGCAGGTACGAGGTCTACGTCTGCGCCCCGGAGCGCCCCCAGAGTGCCACCAGCCACTCCATCACCCTCCACAAGCCCCTCCGCCTCTACAACCGGGACTACCTCTATCCGCCCGAGGTGAGGGCGGCCTTCGCCTGCTCCGGCTCGCCCACCGACTCGGTCGCCCTGGGGATGGATGTGGTGATCGGGGAGGGGGGCGCCGATCTGGTGGTCTCGGGGATCAACAACGGGCGAAACACCGCCGAGGATGTCACCTACTCGGGGACGGTGGCGGGTGCCCTGGAGGGGGCGATGCTCAAGCGGCCCAGCCTGGCGGTGAGCCACGACAGCGGTGAGTGGGAGTACCTGGAGACGGCGGTGGAGGTGGCGGTGAGGGTGGTGGGCTGGATGGTCCGCCTGGTGGAGATGGCCCGGGCGGGAAGCGATGGGGAGGAGGTGGGGCCTGAGGTGCGCCTTGCCCGCCAGCTTGTGGCGGGAAACATCTTTCTCAACCTGAACACCCCCGCCCTTCCCCTGGAGCGGCTGCGGGGGCTTCTCATTACCAGGCTTGGCAACCGGGTCTACCGGGATGTGGCCCACAAGCGGATTGACCCCAAGGGGCGGCCCTACTACTGGATTGCGGGGGAGCCGGTGCCCGATGTGAACCGGGAGGGGACCGACATCTGGGCGCTGGAGCGGGGCTACGCCAGCCTCACTCCCCTAAGCTCCAACCTCACCGCCGAGAGCGCCATCGGCCTCATGGAGCAGGCCCTCTCCGCCACCCTCAAGGTGGAGTGGAAGGGGGAGGAAGGTAACTAGACACGGAGTAAAGGCTAGTTGACATCTCCGGAGGGGGGTGGGAAAATCGTCTCAGGATGAGATATGTAAGGCTTTATCTCACTGCGTTATTGCTTGGCCTTCTTATCGCCTGTGGGAAGGAGCAGGTGAAGCTTCCGCTCATCCATCAGCCTACCGAACAACAGGGTAGCCGGATAGTTTCGCAGCCTAACCTGGTTCTTACCTATGTGGATGGGCCTAGGCTGGAAGTTGATGCGGGGGTAATCGTGGGGGTCACCTTCACCGTCTGGCTCAGGGGGGACGCCAACGGGGACCTCTCGGTGGACTTTGCCGACGTAAACAGCCTGGTTTCCCAGTTTGGCTCCAGCAGAGACCTTTCGGAGGGTTTCCTGAGCATGGACCTAAACCGCGACGGTTCGGTGGGCTTTGCCGATGTGAACCTCTTTGTCTCCGCCTTTGGGGTCCGCATCGGGGGATTTCACGTCTACCAGGACCTCACCCCAGACCCCCAGACCCTGGAGGCCGAGCTGGGCACCGCTTCCTCACCCAACTTTGACCTGGAGGTCTCCTCCACCCCGGAAGGATATACCCGCTACTTCTTCCAGCCTCCCGCCGGCAAGCAGGGCTGGCTCAGGGTGGTCCCCCTAGACCC
>JALSIF010000084.1 GCA_026981635.1 bacterium
CCTCAAGCTCATGGACCACCAGCTCACGGTCGCCGTTTAGCTCCCCTGACCGGCGCTGCTCCTCAACGCGAAGGCGCAGCACCCCCTCCACCCGGATGACCGATTCAAGGCTTATGTGGCCGGCCTGCTCCAGTACCTCGGCGGGCGTCTCGTCGGGGTCAAAGACCAGCTGGAGGCGGGCGTAGCGGTCCCTTAGCACCAGGAATACGATCCCGCCCAGATCGCGGCGGTGTTCTACCCAGCCGCTTAGCACCAGGTGGCTGCCCAGCAGGTCGTCGCTGGAAAGCTCGCTCAGCCGGTGGGTCCGGTAGGGGCGCTCACTCTCTGAGAGCTTGTGGGTCACCGCTGGCCGTCCTTTCCGCCTGGAAGATTTGGCCTCTCGGTCAGCCTGCCAGGCGAGAGCGCCAGTAATTTATCAGGTCGCTTAGGGTCTGCTCCAGCTCTATCTCGGGCTGCCAGCCGGTGCGCTGATGGAACTTGGAGTAGTCCCCCTCCAGCACGGGAAGGTCGGAGGGGCGCATGCGGGCCGGGTCCTGGCGCACCTCCACCTCCAGACCGCTAAGTGAGATGAGCATCTCCAGCAGGCGCTCAATCTTTACCGACCGGCCCGAGCAGAGGTTGTAGACCTCGCCCGGCTCCCCCTGCTGAACTGCCAGCAGATAGCCACGGACGATGTCGCGCACGTCGGTAAAGTCACGCTTGGCCTCAAGGTTTCCCACCTCAATTACCGGCGGCCGCATCCCCAGCTCAATCTCCACCAGCTGCTTGGCAAAGTTTGAGGCCACAAACTGCTCCCCCCGGCGGGGGCCGGTGTGGTTGAAGGCCCGGGTGCGGACGATCCGCATCCCCCAGCTCTTGAAGTACTGGTAGCCCAAAAGGTCCTGGGCCACCTTGCTTACCGCATAGGGGGAGAGGGGGCGCAGGGGGGTATCCTCAGTGATGGGGATCTCCTCCGGCCGCACCGCCCCGTACTCTTCACTGGAGCAGGCGATCTGGATCACCGGGTCGTAGCCGTGGCGGCGGATCGCCTCCAGTAGATTTATCTGGCCGATCACGTTGGTCTGGAAGGTGAGCACCGGTTCGCGCCAGCTGGTGGGGACAAAGGACTGGGCGGCCAGGTGGAAGACGTAGAGGGGCTCCACTTGGGAGAAGAGCCGGTCCACCGAGCCGGCGTCGGTGAGGTCGCACTCCACCAGGTTTATCTGGTTCATCAGATGTTCAATGTTCTCGGTGCGACTGCGCACCCGGATGGTGCCGTAGACCCGGTGGCCGCGGCTGAGCAGTAGCTCGGCCAGGTGGCTGCCGGCAAAGCCGGTAATGCCGGTGATAAGGGAGACGGGAGCTGCTTCCACCGGGCAGATTTTAGTGGCTCAATGGGGGAGGGAAGAGGGCAAGCATCTCCTCCGGCGGTTCGGGGCGGCGGATGAGCCTGAGATCGCTTCCGTCCCACAGGTACTCCGGGGGCAGGGGGCGCAGGTTGTAGCGGCTGGCCATGCTCATGCAGTAGGCTCCGCAGTCAAGCACGCAGAGGATCTCTCCCTCGCGGGGAAGGGTGATCTCCACCCCCCGGGCGAGGAAGTCGGCCTCCTCGCAGATGGGCCCCACCACATCGCACACTGCCCGCTCCCGTTCGGGGTGGGCTTCCAGGGGGAGGATGGCGTGGTGGGCGCCGTAGAGGGCAGGGCGGGGATTGATGTTCATGGAGGCGTCAACCACCACCAGCACCCGGCCGCCGCGGTACTTTAAACCCAGCACCCGGGTAAGGATCGCCCCGGCCGGGGCAAAGATGTGGCGGCCCGGCTCAACCATGAGCCTTACCCCGGCCCCTTCCGCCGGGGGGATGAGCAGCTTGGCAAGCTCCCGGGAGCCGGGAAGGGGTGCTCCCCTTCGCTGGTAGTCAACCGCAAGGCCGCCTCCCAGGTTGATCAGATTGGCCTGGGGAAAGGGATGGCGGACGGCATCAAGGGCTTCCAGGGCGAAGCTCAGGGCGCTCTGGTAGGGGGCAAGGTCGGTAAGGCTTGATCCCAGGTGGAGGTGGAGACCCACCACCTCAAGGGGACCGGAGGGGGAAAGGTCGCCTAGGAGCTCCTTAAACTCTCTTGGAGTGAGGCCGAACTTGGTGTGCTCTCCCGAGGTGGCAAGGTAGGGATGGAGGCCGTCTACCCCGCTGGGGTTAATCCTAAGCAGCACCCTGGCGGGGCGGGAGAGCTCCCCTGCCAGCCGGCGGATAAGCCTCAGGTCAAAGGCCGAGTCCACGTTAAGCAGGGCACCCGCCTCAAGGGCGGCCCTCACGTCCTCGGGGTGCTTGCCGTTGCCGTGGAGGAAGAGGCGGCTGGGGGGAAAGCCTGCCCGGAGGGCGAAGCGGAGCTCTCCCGCGCTTACCGTGGTCGCCCCAAGCCCGAGGTTGCAAAGCATGGAAAGCAAATGGGGGTTGGGGTTGGCCTTGACCGCCACATAGACGGAATGGGGTGGGGGAAAGCTCTCCCGCCAAACCTCTGCCCGCTGGATCAGCTCAGCCTGGGAGTAGATGAAGCATGGGGTGGAAGGAAGCTGGGGAGCTATCTCCACCAAGGGGGTGTCGTCCAGCAGGAGGCAACCTTTGGAGAAAGCAAAACCGGTGGAGCTTGGCGGGAGGTTCATCCTTGAAATGGGAGGTGGGTTGGGTTAGAGCTGGCGGCGAAAGTCGAAGGCGGAGACCTCCCTTTCCTCCTCCTTCTCTTCGGGGATGTAGCGGTCGCCGGGGACGCAGGTGGGGTAGGGGAAGCGCACAAAGATTGGCTCTACAAACTTGGCGTGCTTGAGGAGGAACATCCCGCGGGGAAGCTGGGTAAGCCTGGCCCTAATGTCTCGGGGCAGCCACTGGTAGTTGTCGGTGCCAAGCTCTCCGGGGCCGGTGCGGCCGAAGATTATGGTGGAGGAGTTGTCCACCACCTGGCGGTCGATCTGGCTCATGAACTGCTCCACCCCGAAGAAGGTGACCCCGATGGAGCGGCCCCGGGCGCAGACCTCAATGATGGACTCCTTGAGAGGGGCCTTGCGGGTGGTCTCGCGGGGGGCAAACTTGTTTAGCTCGTCCACGAAGAAGATCACCTTGTCAAAGTCCTTCTCAATGTTCTTGTCAATGAGCATCCGGTAGATGCGGTTGAGGATCTTGTTAAACACCATCGCCTGGCCGCGGCGGTTGAGGGACTGGATGTCAATCACAAAGACGGTGCCGTTGTAGAGGTCGTGGAGGGGGATGTCCACCGGCTCAACTCCACCGGTGCAGACCAGGCCATCGTAGAGGCCGGCCAGGGCGTCCAGGTTCTTGAAGCAGCGGTAGAAGGCCTCCTTCTCGTGGCCCCGCCAGTACTGCTGCTTGGAGCTGGTCAGGGCGCGGCGCTCCTCGTTTAGCCACTCCATCAGCTCGTCGTAGGTCCTCAGCGGCTGGCGTTCAATCTGCTCCTTGATGTCGATCCAGACTGCCTCCACCGCCTCGGTCCACTCGTCCTCGCTAAACAGCTCGGGGATGTCGTCAATGAGGTCGGGCAGCTCCCAGATGAAGTACTCCACCTTGCCGTCGCGGCGGAAGCTCTTGGTGTGGCCCTCAAAGTGGGGGTCGTAGGGAGCAAAGATGCGCACGTTCTCAAAGGGGGCAAGGTCAATCCCCAGGATGTCGTAGAGGCTGCGGCACCACTCGGTGTAAGGGTCGTGCTCCTCATACTGGGGGTTGGGCTTGTCCAGGTAGAGCAGGTCCTGGCCCTTGACGTTGAAGAAGATGGCGGCGATGCGCAGTTTTCCGCTCTTTACCAGGGTGTCAAAGATGGACTTTAAGAGAAACTCGATCAGGCTGGTCTTGGTGGCAAGACCAGAGATCCCTGCCATATTGAGGTGGGCACCCTCGGGTCCGATGAGGAAGTCCTGGTCTAGCAGCACCGGGACGATGGTGCCGTCGCCGTTCTCCAATACACCCACCGGGATGCCGGCGCCCGCCTCGGCGTAATCCGACATGCCCACTCCGAAGCTGATCCCCTCCGCGCTGGCGAAGTAGACCCAGCCTCGGCCCACCGGCTTGATGCGCTCGTCGGTGGACTTGATCACCACCGCCTTGGCCACCTGGACCAGGTTCACCTCCCGCCCATCGGTGAGGGCGTGGCCACCGTGGGTAAGGTAGTCGGAGAGGAAGTCGTCAATTTCCATGTAGGAGTTGATCTCCACCACCTCC
>JALSIF010000085.1 GCA_026981635.1 bacterium
CCTGGAGGAGTTTGAGGGTGACCTGGAGAAGGCGGCCGAGCACCTGCGCATCAAGGGGATCGCAGCCGCCGACAAGAAGGCGGGCCGGGCCACCAAGGAGGGCAAGGTCAAGGGCAAGGTAAGCCCCGACGGCAGCAAGGCGGCCCTGGTGATGCTTGCCTGCGAGACCGACTTCGTCTCCCGCAACGAGCAGTTTGTGGAGCTGGCCGATAAGGTGGTGGACTATCTCTTGGAGAATGGGGAGGTAGACAGTGAGAATCTGCCTGCCGAGCTTGTGGAGCTGATCAAGGAGCACATCGCCAAGTTTGGCGAGAACATCGTCTTTGCCGGCTCTGCCTACTACGAGAAGTCGGGCGACCAGTCGCTCTTTACCGTCTATGAGCACCTGGGGGGACGGATCGGTGTCCTGCTGGAGGCAGTGCTCTCCGACCCCTCTAAGGCGGATGACCCTGCGGTGGCCCAGGCGCTCAAGGACCTGGCCATGCAGATCGCCGCCGCCATGCCCAAGGAACCCGTGGCGGTTAGCCGCGACGACCTTCCCGAGGAGCTGGTGGAGAAGGAGAAGGAGGTGCTCCGCGCCCAGGCGGAGGAGACCGGCAAGCCCCCCGAGATCGTGGAGAAGATCGTCATGGGGCGGCTAAACAAGTTCTTCTCCGAGGTGGTCCTGCTGGAGCAGCCCTACATCCGCGAGGACAAGAAGAAGGTGGGCAAGTTCCTGGAGGAGGTGGAGAATAAGACCGGGGTAAAGATCACCCCGCTACGCTTTGCTCGCCTGGAGGTGGGAAGCTAGTCCGGTGGAACTTGCCAGCTTGGAGGGCAGCTGAAATATGCTGGCGCCCAGGCAGAAACCGGCCTAACTCTGACCCTTTTCCTTCTCCTCTTGCTCGGGGGCTGGCTTTTCCTCCTCTACGAAGAGAGCCGTTCCCAGCATCTGTCTAAGGCCGATGGTTGCTCGGTGGAGATGCACCCGAACGGTGCTGGCGCTGATTCCCATCCGCTCGGCGATCTCCTTTACTCCCATCTCCTCCAGGTAGTAGAGCTCCACGATCTCCTTTTGCTTCTTGGAGAGCTTCTCCATCGCCCGGCGGATCATCTGGGCCAGGGAGTGGATGAAGTGATGCTCCTCGGGGGAGAGGCGGTTGCGGGGGAGGTGCTCGCCGATCATCTCGCTGGCCAGGGCTTCATTTAGGGGGACCAGGTTGCGGCGGTTGCGGCGGAGGAAGTTCAGCGCCTGGTTCTTGGCGATGGTGGAGATCCAGGCGGCCACATTGCTTGACATGTCCACCTTCTCAATGTTTAGAAAGACCCGGATAAAGGTCTCCTGGCTCACGTCCAGAGCGTCCTGGTGGTTCTTGGTGTAGCGGAGGGCGATGTTATAGACCTGCTGGTAGTACTGTTTGTAGAGCTGATCAAAGAGGCTTCTCGCCTCCTCGCTGGGCTCGGTCTTGCTCCGGCTGTCGGGATTCTCAACCTCGCCCTTTGCCTCTAGGTCCCTCTCATCCATCCTAAGGTCGTCCATTATATCCCCCTACCGGATTTATAAACCGGCAAACGGGGGTTCTTTACTCTTACTACCCCGCAGGTGGCCTGCCTTGGCTAGAATCACCCACCCACTTGGCGCTAAGCTTTTCAGGCCATGAACTCCAGCAAGCTGCGTGAGAGCTTCCTTAGCTTCTTTGAGGAGCGGGGCCACAAGCGCCTCGCCTCCTTCTCCCTGATTCCGGTAGGCGACCCCTCCCTTCTGCTCATCAACGCCGGCATGGCCCCCCTAAAGCCCTACTTTGTGGGCAAGGAGAGGCCCCCTGCCTCCCGCCTCACCTCCTGTCAGAAGTGTGTGCGCACGGTGGACATTGAGAAGGTGGGGACCACCCCCTTCCACCTCACCTTCTTTGAGATGCTGGGCAACTTCAGCTTCGGCGACTACTTCAAGGAGGAGGCCATCGCCCTAGCTTGGCAGTTTCTCACCGAGGAGGTGGGCTTGGCTAGGGAGCGGCTTGCCGTCTCGGTTCACCGCAAGGACCCCGATGCGGAGCGGATCTGGCGCTCCCAGCCGGGCTTTGACCGGCCGGTTTATCGGCTGGGCGACGAGCACAACTTCTGGGCGGCGGGAGAGACTGGCCCCTGCGGCTACGACACCGAGATCTACTTTGACCTGGAAGGGGCCGAGTTTCCCGACAGTGAGGAGGAGTTTGTCCGCCTCTCCGAAGAGGGCAGATACATTGAGGTGTGGAACCTGGTCTTCATGGAGTTTGACCGCGACGGGGAGGGAAAACTTTTCCCCCTTCCCCAGAAGAACGTTGACACCGGCATGGGCCTTGAGCGGATGGCGGTGTGCCTGCAGGGGAAGGGGAGCGTCTTTGAGACCGACCTCTTTCAGCCCCTGATGGAGGTCCTCGGCAAGCGGGGGATCGGCCAGAGCCCCAAGGGTGGGGTGGTTCCCGCCCACCTCATCGCCGACCACGCCCGGGCGGCAGTGATGCTCATGGCCGACGGGGTGATCCCCTCCAACGAAGGCCGGGGATATGTGCTAAGAAAGATCATCCGCCGGGCGGTAAAGACCGCCTTCCGCGAGGGGGTGCGCGAGCCGGTGCTCACCCATCTGCTAGACCCGGTCAGGGAGACCCTGGCCGATGCCTACCCCGAAGTAGAGCGCCAGGAAAGGCTGGTTAGGGGCTACCTGGAGCGGGAAGAGGAGCAGTTTCTAAATATCCTGGAGCGAAGCTTTGACCAGGTGATGGAGCTCATCGCTGAGGCCAGGAAGGAGGGCCGGCCGGTGGACGGCAGGGAGCTCTTTGTCCTCCACGACACCTACGGCTTCCCCTTTGACCTGGCCGAGGAGCTTTCAGCCGAGGCGGGGGTGGAGGTGGACCGCTGGGCCTTTGAGGAGGCCATGGCCGAGCAGCGGGAGCGGGCCCGCCGGGCGGCAGAGTTCTCCGGCGAGGCCCTAAGACGGGCCGAGGTGACCGCCGAGGCCGAGTTCGTGGGCTACGAGCGGCTTTCCGCTACCGCCAAGGTTAGGCAGGTGAGCCGCGACAACGGACACCTCCTGGTGGCCACCGACCTTACCCCCTTCTACTCCACCGGCGGCGGCCAGCCGGGCGACACCGGCCTTATGCGGGTGGGCGGGGTTGAGCTTGCGGTGGTTGACACCCCCCTGCCCGGGGTGCATGTGGTTGAGCCCCCCGACGGGGAGCTGGCCGAGGAGCTCCTTACTCCCGGGGTGGAGGTGGAGCTTGAGGTGGACCGCAGACGGCGGGAGGCGCTGATGCGCGCCCACACCGCCACCCACCTCCTCCACAAAGCCCTGCGCACCGTCCTGGGGGAGCACGTCACCCAGCAGGGAAGCCAGCTTTATGAGGACCGCCTGAGGTTTGACTTCAACCACTTTGAGGCCCTCTCCGACGAGGAGGTGGCCGAGGTGGAGCGGCTGGTCAACCGCTGGATCGTGGAGGACCGCCCGGTGCACTGGGAGTTTCTGCCCAAGGAGGAGGCCCTAAGGCGGGGAGCCATCGCCCTGTTTGGGGAGAAGTACGGCGAGATCGTGCGCATCGTGGAGGTGGAGGGCGTGAGCGTGGAGTTCTGCGGCGGCACCCACGTCTCCCACACCGCCCAGATTGGGCTGGCCCTGGTGGTGGGCGAGGAGTCCATCGCCAGCGGCACCCGCCGCATAGAGATGGTGGTGGGCCACGAGGCCTGGCAGCTGGCTCTGGAGCAGAAGCACCTCATCACCCGCCTCTCGCGCCACTTCAAGGCGGAACCGGGCGAGATTGAACAGCGCATCGCCGAGCTGGAGGAGAGGCTCCGCCAGACTGAGGAGCGGCTGAGGAGCCTGCGCCGCCAGGAGATTACCCGGTTGGCCGAGGAGCTTTCGGAGCGGGCCATCAACGTGAACGGGGTGCGACTGGTGGTGGCCGAGGTCCCCGGGGTGGAGCGAAGGGAGCTGGGCGAGCTTGCCGACCGGGTGGCCGCCAAGCTTCGCGACCCGCTGGTGGTGCTGGGCTCACCAGTGGGGGAGGGGGTGGCGGTGGTGGCCAAGGTGAGCGAGCGACCCATAGA
Organism: bacterium; assembly: GCA_026981635.1. Lineage (GTDB taxonomy): Bacteria > 4484-113 > 4484-113 > JALSIF01 > JALSIF01 > JALSIF01. The sequence goes on from JALSIF010000085.1 coordinate 4,057, forward strand.
GCTGGGTTACAAGGCGGGCGACCTGGTGCGGGAGGTGGCCAGGGCCTGCGGGGGTGGGGGCGGCGGCCGGCCCGACTTTGCCACCGCCGGCGGCAGGGACCCGGAGAAGCTTGCCCCCGCCCTGGATGAGCTTCGCCAGCGCC
>JALSIF010000086.1 GCA_026981635.1 bacterium
CGCTGGCCGAGGCGGGAGCCGACCAGATCACCTTCCACCTGGAGGCCACCCGCCATGCCCCCCGCCTGGCGGAGCGGATCAGGGAGCTGGGGATGGCGGCGGGGGTGGCCATAAACCCTCAAACTCCGGTTGAGGCGGTCAGGTATGTTCTTCCCCACATAGACACCCTGCTGGTGATGTCGGTAAACCCGGGCTTTGCCGGCCAGAAATTTATCCCCCAGATCAGGGAGAAGATCGCCGCCCTGAGCGAGCTTCGGGAGCGGCTGGGGCTCAAGCCCCAACGACCCAATGAGCGAGGGGTGCCGGAGCGGGGTTTCCTGATTGAGGTTGACGGGGGGGTCAGCGAGGAGAACGCCCCTGAACTGACCGCTCGGGGAGCAGATGTTCTGGTGTGCGGGGCAGCCTTTTTCCGTTCTGCCGAGCGAGCTCGGACGGTAGCGGCCCTGCGGGCTGGTGCTTCCCGTTGACCCGGCGAAAGAGGGCCAGGGACAAATAATCAGATTTGAACCATTTATCGGTTTAGCCTCTCCGTCATCCAGCTTACAATCGCCCGCGCCCGCTTTTCACCAATTCCCTCAACCTCCATTAGCTCGGCCAGACGCTTAAACCCATCCCTTGCGCGCCGCGCAGCGATGATCCTTTCCGCCAGCACCTGGCCGATCCCCCTGACCTCCATGAGCTCCTGCTTACTCAGGCGATTGAGCAGGCTGATCAGCCTCTCCTCCTCCCGCGGGGATATCTCCCTCAGCCACTGGGGCTGCTGGGGGGTGATGGAGAGCCCCCTCAAGGAGGAGGGGGAGGAGCTGCTCCACTGCTGAGAAGGGGTGGAGAGGGAGATACCGCCGGCTGCCACGGTGGGGAGGGGGCGGGATTCCATGAGGTTGCCATAAAGCTTTAGGCCGGCGACGGTGGCAAAGAGGACCAGCCAGAAGTTGAACAGGCGCTGGTAGATGAGTTCAAACCTTCCCACCCCGCAAGCCATTCTATCAGTCATTTTTTCCCCGGGTCGTGCCCCTGGGGCGGCCTTTGGGGTAGAGTAGGGTGGTGCGGGCACCAGGGAGAAAGGTGTGGCTGCTTCTCCTTGTGGGTCTCCTTTCTGCCCTGGCCATCTCCTGCTCGGGGGGGTCTTCTTCTGCCCCCTCCCCCCAGGTGCAGGGCCTGGTGGGGGGGCTAGACCTTCCCTCAACCCGGGTGGACTTCCTGGTGGCAAATGGTCCCCGGCCCAGTCCCCAGAGCCTCTTTGCCCAGGACCCCTACTTTGGGGTTAAGCAGACCCTGGTGGAGATGCTAAACAACGCCCGCCGGCAGCAGGGGCTCAACCCCCTCACCCTGGACTGGGCATACACTCAGGTGGCCCAGGCCCACGCCGACGACATGGCGGCACGCAACTTCTTCGCCCACGTAAATCCCGATGGACTCGATCCGGTGGACCGGGTGGTGCTGTTTGGCCTGCCGGTAGCAAGCTACGCCGGTGAGAACATCGCGGCGGGATTCAGCGACCTTGCTGAGCTCATGGTGGCCTGGCTGGAGAGTGCCGGCCACCGGCGCAACATCATGCAGCAGGGGATCGTTGCGGTGGGAGTGGGAGTGGCCAAGGCGCCGCCGGGACACGACTTTGCGGGCAGCTACATCTTTGTCACCGACTTTCGCGTCCGCTAGCCGTTGGGCGAGAACCAGCGCCTTAGGCGGCCCTGGATGATGAGTTTGAGGGCCAGGTCAATTCCCTCGGCAAAGCTCGCCACCCGGCCCGCCAGCTCCAGGGCGAGTGCGGCGTTGAGGGCCAGGGGACGAACCAGCGGACTGGTCTCGTCTCCTGCCAGCAGTCGCTCCAGGGCGGCCCACTGGTCGGCGGGGGAGAGTTCCTCAAAGCGGTGGTCGGCCACCCCCAGCCGCTCCGGCTCCACCTCCAGGGAGAAGATCAGCTCACCCATGACAAACATCCCCCGGCTGGGGCTGGCAGCCGAGGCGTAGTCCCGCCCCTCCCTACCGCTGATCACATAGACCTTCTCACCGCCACCCTGGGCGGCCTGAGCGATGAGCGGGGCCCACTCGGAGCTGCCCACCCCCACCAGCCTGAGGCGCTCCCCCGGAGGGTGGGCGAGCAGGGCCAGGGTGCGCATCCCAGTCAACTCCGGCCTCCGCCAGAGGGGACGCAGCACCTCAGGCAGACGATTCTCCAGGGGAGCGAGGGAGATGCCCTCATCCACGATCAGCCTCTCCAGCAGGGGATGGTCGGGGCGGGCGGAAATCATCCTTACCGGGATGTCAAGTTCGGCCAGTATCACCGCCACCAGGGGCCAGATACTCACCTCGTTGGTGGCCTCTTCCCGCAGGGGTAGGTGCTCAATGACAAGCCGGTGGGGTAGCGTGGAGCCCGAGGAGGCGGCCGCAGGGGCAAGCAGATCCAGTAGCAGGCGCAGGGTCTCGTCGGTGAGCTTTTGGGCAAGGTGGGGGAGAATAAGTCCCATGAGCTCCACCCTGCGCCCCTCGGGGGTGGCGGGGTCAAACACCTCCCCCAGCAGGAGGCCAAGCTCCATCGGCGAGCTGAAACCGGGCTGTGACCTCGGCTGATCCATGGTTTGGACCTATGATAGGGGACCGCCGTGAATAAGGCAAAACCCGCCTACGGTATGGTCCTGCTGGACACCGCCACCTTCGCTCTGGCCATCGTGGGTGCCTACCTGCTCCGTTTTCAGACCAGCCTCTTCCCTCCTCCCACCCAGCGCATCCGGCTGGAGGAGTACCTCGTTCTGCTTGCCCTCACCCTCCCCCTCCTCTACCTTTTCGTGGGGGCGGCGGGGCTCTACCGGGCAAAACTTCGGGAGCCCTTCCTCACCCAGTTCGGCTCCCTGATCGGGGCGCTGGCCTACACCCTGCTTGGCCTTATAACCATCTCCTTCTTTCTGCGCGGGCTTCCCGAATCGCGTCTCACCCTGCTCCTTATCGGCCTCGGCGCGGTGGTGCTGGTGCCGGGGGCGCGCTACCTGGTCTATCGGGTACGGCCCCCTCAGGTGGGGGTGGCCTTGGTGGGCAGGGAGGAGGAGCGGCGGCTGGTGCGCGAGCGGCTGGAGCTGCTTCGGGGGAGCATCTGGCGGGTGGTGGGGGAGGCGGAGGAGAGCAGCCAGATCGGTGCGGGGAGGATAGATGCGGTGGTCTTCTGCGGCACCCCCAGCGAGGATGAGCTGGCCCGGCTGGAGCAGGTGGCCCTGGATCGCAGGGCCCGCCTCATCCTGCTTCCCGCCTCAGGGCTGCTGGTAGCGGGTGTGCTCCGGCACGAGCTGGTGGCAGGTCTTAGCGCCCTCTCCATGGCTTCGGGGGAGGACCTGGCCGCCCTGGAGGCGGTGCGCCGGGTGGAGGACCTGGTGATCGGGGGATTGATCTTTGTCCTCACCCTGCCCCTGCTCCTTTTGGGCATGCTTATGGTAAGGCTTAGCTCCCCCGGTCCCATCTTCTACTTCCACCAGCGGGTGGGCAAGGGGGGGAGGACCATAAGGCTGATCAAGCTTCGCACCATGTATGTGGGAGCCGAGCTTCCCCCCGAACTCAGGGAGGAGTTTGCCCGCTCCTACAAGCTCTCCCGCGACCCCAGGGTCACCCCCTTGGGCAGGATTCTTCGCAAGACCTCCCTGGACGAGCTTCCCCAGCTCATCAACGTGCTTAGGGGGGACATCTCCCTAGTGGGCCCGCGTGCCATCGTGCGCGAGGAGCTGGAGAAGTATGGCGTCTGGGGCAAGCTGCTTACCTCGGTGAGGCCGGGGCTTACCGGCCTGTGGCAGGTCTCGGGGCGAAGCGAGCTTACCTACCCCGAGCGGGTCCAGCTGGACATCTACTACATTCAGAACTGGTCCCTCTGGCTGGACCTCTCCATCATCCTGCGCACCCCGCTGGCCCTCATCGCCGGGAGGGGGGCGGTCTAGCTTGTTAGACTGGTAGCCATGAACAGTGAGGAGCTAGCCCCCAAGCCACCGCCACCGCCGGTAAGCACGGTAGACCAGGTCTTCCCTTCCAAGACCAACATCTATGGCACCATCTTCGGCGGCGAGCTGGTCTCCATGATGGACAAGCTGGCCTTCGTCGCCTGCACCCGCTACTGGCCCAAGACCTGGGTGACCGCCTCCATGGAGGCGATTGACTTTCGCATGCCCATCAAGCGGGGGCAGGTGG
>JALSIF010000087.1 GCA_026981635.1 bacterium
GGCCACCAAGTTCACCGAAGTGGGCTATGTGGGGAGGAGCGTTGACTCCATCATCCGCGAGCTGGTGGGGGTGGCGGTAAGGCTGGTTACCAGGGAGCACGCCGAAAAGATAGAGGACAAGATCCGTGAGCGGGTGGAGAAACGGATCTTGGATCGTCTCTTCCCCATGCCCGAGTTTCGCCGCCGCTCCCGGCTGGACGACCGGCAGGACGAGCCCCCTGCCCTCTCTGCTGACCCGCAGCTGGACCAGCTCAGACGCCAGCGGGAGGAGACACTAAAAAAGCTTCGCGCTGGGGAACTGGATGACGAGGTGATAAGCATTGAGGTAAGCCCACCCCAGCCCCAGCTCACCGAGGTGATGGGGGAGATCGGACTGGAAGAGTTTGGCATTGACCTGGAAAGCCTGTTCAGCTCCTTTCGGGGCAGGCAGAAGAAGACCGTCCGCCTTACCGTGGGTGAGGCCCGCGAGCTCCTCATGCAGGAGGAGGTTGAGCGCCAGATTGACCGTGAGCTGGTGGTGCGGGAGGCGGTGAGCCGGGCCGAGCAGAGTGGCATCGTGTTCATTGACGAGCTGGACAAGGTGGTGGGCAAGGGAAGCCCCGCCGCCGGCCCCGATGTGAGCCGGGAGGGGGTCCAGCGCGACCTACTCCCCCTGGTGGAGGGAACCACCGTGCTCACCAAATATGGCCCGGTGCGTACCAACCACATCCTCTTTATTGCCGCCGGTGCCTTCCACAACGCCAAGCCAAGCGACCTGATCCCCGAGCTGCAGGGGCGCTTTCCCATCCGGGTGGAGCTGTCCAGTCTGGGCAAGGAGGACTACCAGCGCATCCTGGTTGAACCCGATAACGCACTCACCAAGCAGTACCAGGCCCTGCTTGGGGCCGACGGGGTGGAGCTTGAGTTCACCCCCGACGGGATAGAGGCCATTGCCGAAGCGGCCCAGCACTTCAACGAAACCATTGAAAACATCGGGGCACGCCGGCTCCACACCCTGATGGAGTTCGTCCTCCAGGAAGTGAGCTTCAACGCTCCTCAGCAAGCTGGCAAGGTGGTGGTGGACCGGGACTTTGTTGACCGAAGGTTGAGGGAACTTCCGCCGGGGGCATCGGTGGAGGAATACATCCTTTGAGGAATGGAGAGAGCAAACCTTTCCCGCCTAGGGTGAGTCTACTAAGCTAGGGAGACGGAGCGTGCGCGCACTCATCTGGCTCAGAAACGGCCTTTTGGTACTGAACTTGATCGCCCTGCTTGCGGTCTCCCTGTTGGCCTGGTTTACCCTAGAGCGGCTAAAAGAGCTAAACCAGGAGTTTGCCGCCCTGGTGGAGCAGGTGAGCCTGCCTGGCAGCGCCCAGGTGACCACCATCTATGCCCGCGACTACGACCCCCAGACTGGTCAGGGGACGGTGCTGGCCAAGCTCTACACCCAAAACCGGATTTACGCCACCATAGATCAGATCCCGCCTCTGGTCAAGGACGTTGTGCTGGCGGTTGAAGATGCCAAGTTCTACTCCCACCCCGGCATGGACCTAAAGGCCATGGTGCGCGCCTTCATCATCAACCTGCGTCGTGGCCGCATCACCCAGGGGGCAAGCACCATCACCATGCAGCTTGCCCGCAACGTCTTTCTGCCTGGCCGCAAATATGAGAAGAGCTACGAGCGCAAGCTGATGGAGGTTCTGCTGGCAGCGGCCATTGAGCGGCGCTACACCAAGGACGAAATCCTGGAGCGCTACCTAAACTACATCTTCTTCGGGCAGCAAAGCTACGGTATCCGCACCGCCGCCCAGACCTACTTCGGCAAGGACCTGGACGAGCTTACCCTGGCCGAGGTGGCACTCCTTGCCGGCCTGCCCCAGCGCCCCTCCCTCTACAACCCCTTCAAAAATCCCCACCTCGCCCTGAAGCGCAGGAACCAGGTGCTTGACCGCCTGCTCAGCGAGTATGAGCGCTACCAGCGGGGGGAGTCGGAGCTGGACCTGAGCTACCTCACTCTCCAGATGATTGAGGCGGCCAAGCAGGCTCCCCTCGGGGTAGTGGAGAAGCCACCTCCATCCGGCGCCTACTACCGCGCCCCCTACTTCGTGGACTACGTACGCCAGAAGCTCATTGATCTCTACGGCGAGGAGATGGTCTACAACCAGGGGCTTACCGTGGTAACTACCCTGGACCCCAGATACCAGGAGATCGCCGAGCGGGTGCTGGAGGAAAACATCAGCAAGGTGGAGAAGAAGCGCAACGTCCACCAGGGGGCGCTGATCGCCATTGACAACCGAACCGGCGCCATCCTGGCCATGGTGGGAGGGCGTGACTGGAAGAAGTCCAAGTTCAATCGTGCGGTGCAGATCCGCCGCCAGCCCGGCTCGGGCTTCAAGCCCTTCCTCTACACCACCGCCCTGAAGTTTGGCTGGCGGCTGGACGACTGGCTGGTGGACAGCGACAAGGAGAAATATGTGGACGCCCTGGGCAGGGAGTGGCAGCCCAAGAACGCCGACTGGAAATACGACGGGATGGTTCCCCTGGCCTGGGCGATGATCAAGAGCAAGAACGCCGCCAGCGCTTGGCTGATCAACCAGATCGGGCCTGAGAACGTGGTCCAGACTGCCCGTGACTTCGGCATCACCTCCCCCCTCACCCCGGTGCTCAGCCTTGCCCTGGGCACCGAGGGGGTGAGCCCGCTGGAGATGGCCCGAGCCTTTGCCACCTTCGCCAACCTGGGCCAGTTTCGCCAGGTCTACGCCATTGACAAGGTCTACGACCGAACCGGCCTGCTGATTGACGACTTCGGGCTCAAGAACCGGGCCACCGTCCGCCAGGTGGTGGACCCGGAGATCGCCGCCCAGATGCTGGCGGTGATGCAGGGGGTGGTCAACTTTGGAACTGGCACCCGGGCAAGACTCCCCGGCCGCCCGGCGGCGGGCAAGACCGGCACCACCGACGACTACCGCGACGCCTGGTTTACCGGCTTTACTCCCCAGATCACCAGCTCGGTCTGGGTGGGCAACGATGACTACTCCCAGATGAAGCGCATGTTCGGGGGTGAGACCCCCGCGCAGATCTGGCATGACTTCATGGCCGAGGTCCACAAGGACCTGCCGGTGGAAGAGTTCTCCCTTCCCCCGTCGGGCAGACGCTACCAGGTGCCGCCCTGGGAGACCCGGCCCGACCCCAACCTGGAGGAGGAGAGCAAGGGGCTGGAGACCACCCTGCCCGGGGAGCAGGAGGCTCCCCTCCTCCCCACTCAGCCGGACATGGAGGTCTACTTCTGATGGGGAGAATGGCATGCCGCCTAGCTCTACTGCTTGTCTCCCTGCCCTTGCTGGCGGGATCACCAACTATGGCACCCGCCCTGGCCGCACCGGTTAACCCGGTTAGCATGGTGGAGGAGAGGCTTCGCCAGGACTACGGCGGTCGGATGGACAGCTTCTTCTTCAGCTTCAACGCCCTGGGACCAGCCGGCCTAAAGGACTTCGCCCAGCGCTTTTTCGTGGTGACCAAGGTATACGGCGAGAGCCAGAACCTGGTGGTGGTAACCGAGCTTATCGGGGAGAACCAGCGGCGGGCCTGGGAGCTGAAGCTATCCTCGGCCGACGATCTTGCCCGCACCCGCATTGAGCGCTTTCCCGATTCTGCCCACCTCTTCGTGGAGTACCCCGAGGGGCCCTCCGGGGCGGACCGGGTGCGGATGGTAATCCTTGACGTTTCTGCCGAGCCGCCCCTGATCCTGTTTGAGCTGAAGCATGTACATGCGGCAAGAAGCTTCCTGGTTGCCGACGAGGAGCTTCCCTATGTGGTCATCGTACAAAAGCCCCCCGGTCCCCTCAATGGGCCCAGCACCCAGCCCCCCTTCCTCTACAAGCTATATAAGCTTCGCTACACCGGCCGCGAGTACCTGCTGTTTGACGCGGTAAGCGGCATTCAGCCCGACCCCAACGCCCCCGAGGCTAAGCTCAACAATGAGGCGGTAAGGCTCTACCGGGCGGGAGAGCTCATCAGGGCCAAGGACGGCTTTGAGCGGGCCATTGAGGAGGCCCAGTTTAACCCCGGTCCCCACGTCAAACTGATTAGGGAAAACCAGCGTATGGTGGACTACCACCTTGACCTGGTCTCCGAGGAGACCTACGCCC
>JALSIF010000088.1 GCA_026981635.1 bacterium
AGCCAGGTTGGCCAGATAGGCCGCCTCCACCGGCAGGGCGCCAGCCGCCAGGGCCAAGGTCATGACCGCATTTACCGTATCACCCGCCCCGGTCACATCAAACACGTCCACCCTAACGGTGGGGACATGCATTATCTCCCCCTGAGCACAGTGACAGAGATAGCTTCCCCTGGCCCCCGCAGTTATCACCAGCCATTCCATCCCCTCACCCTCAGCAATGATGCGGAAGGCCTCGGCCAACTTGTCGCCATTTTCTTCCAGCCCCCCAATCCCACTGGCCTCCTCCGCCTCCTTCAGATTTAAGATCACCACTGTGTATCCCCTGCCGGCAAGCAGGCTCAGGTTCTGGGGCTTGATGTTTGCTACCAGAGGAATCCCCTTCTCCCTGGCATACTCCCCCACCCTCTCGGCTAGGCTAGGGGTAAACACCCCCTTGCGGTAGTCGGAAACACTAATCGCAGCAAGCTCATCCACCCCTTTAAGCACAGCTCCCATGGCGTCCACCAAGCGATCGTCAATCGGCTGGGTGATCTCCCGGTCAATGCGCACGATCATCTGGCCGCGGGCGATCACCCTGGTCTTGAGGGTGGTGGGACGGGAGGGATCAATTTGCACCCCCTCAACCCGGTAGCCCGCCTCCTTGAGGTCAAGGTAGAACTTGAGCCCGGTCTGGTCGTCTCCCAGCACACCGAAGAGGTGGGGTCTTGCTCCCAGGGCCCGCATGTTGGCCGCCACATTGGCCGCTCCGCCAGGCCGATACTCGTCCCGCTTGCGGTTGACCACTGGAATGGGAGCCTCGGGGGAGATTCGCTCAACCGACCCAAATATGTAGTGGTCAACCATCAGATCGCCCACCACCCCCACCTCCTGGGTCAGGGCCTCAATCAGCTCCAGCAACCTTTCCTTGTCCGGTGGTAGAGCGACCTGCATGTTGCCTCCTGCTGGCCAGTTGGCCTCAGTCCAGAACCCCCGCCCGTGCCTCCCCCACCACTCCCTGCCGTGGTTGGCCTGACCGGAAAATCATCCCCCTGGCCACCTTATAGACCAGCTCGGGAGTGAGGGCATCGCGCATGCAGAAGGGGTTGAAGTTGCACTGCTTCTTGTAGCAGCGTACGCATTTTAGGTCGGCCTGCAGGATAACCACCTCTCGCCCTCGCGCCCCGCAAAGCTCCGGGTCGGTGGGACCAAACAGGGCCACCACCGGCACTCCCACCGCCGCGGCGATGTGCATGGGTCCAGTATCAGGGGAGACCACCAGATCCGAGCCGGCCACCGCCATGACCAGCTCGCGAACCGAGGTTTTGCCCACCAGGTCAATGACCGGGTTGCGGTAGGAAAAGATATGCTCAAGCTTCTCCCGATCCTCTTCCACTCCGGTAAGGACGAAGCAGACCTCGCCCTCTCCAAACAGATTCATGAAGCGCTCAATGTTCTCCGCCGGCCAGCTCTTGGTCTCATAACCGGCCGACAGGGGGATGAGAACCAGCGGTCTTCCCGCTCCATCCACCGGAGCCCTTTCCACCAGCCAGGCCCGGGCCCTGCTCCGGTCAACCTCCAGCCGTGGATAGGGAGGGTCCAGCTTCCCCTCAATGCCCACCTCCTTCAGCAGACGGAGGCGCTGGTCAATCAGGTGGAGGTTCTCCTCCGGCAGGGGGACCGGGTGGGTAAGCAGCGGGCCCCGCAGCTCGCTGGCGTAGCCCACCCGCCAGGGTACCCCCACCAAAAAGGCAAGCAAGGCAGAGCCGATGGAGTTGTGAAACAGCAGGGCAAGCTCATACTTCTGCCTGATCCGGCGGGCTACCCGCAAAAACCCGCCCGTTCCCCGGTCGGCCCCCCGTTTATCCCAGGGGATTACCCGCTCAACCTCCGGCATCAGCTTGAGCAACTCCCCCGAAATGGGATTGGCCACCGCGTCTATGGCGGCGTGGGGAAAGTGCTGCTTGATAAGTCTCAGCGCCGGCTCCAGGGTAACGATGTCACCCAGCAGGGCAAGGTCAATTACCAGGATGCGCCTGAGCTTGTCCGGATCAAGGCTATCTAGCAGCTTTGTCATCTCAGGGTGGGAAGGGACCGCCTAGGGAAGCCGAAGGAGGGCGGGAAGGAGATCTTCCAGACCCAGCCGGCTGCCCAGCGCCAGCCCCAGAATCAGCCCAAGGGCCAAAAGCAGGCTTACCGTCCCGCCGTACTCTCGGTTGCTTAGATATCCCTGCCACGAAAGCTCCCTCAGGCCGCTAAGCATTCTACCGAGTGAGCTAGGGGAGGGCAACAGACGAGGGGTATGGGCACAGTAGGCTACAAAGCTTTCCCCGAACAGCCCTTCCAGGTGGTGTTCCTCCTCGCAGATGGTCTCCCGGTATACCCAGACCGACCAGAGAAGCATGAGCAGAGCAACCGGCCACCAGCCGGTGGCGATCCCCAGACCAAGATAGGCGGTAATGGAGCCGAGGTAGAGGGGGTTTCTGCACAGGGCATACATCCCGCCGGTGGCCAGCTCCCGGTCCTTCTTGATCTGGGCGGCGGCCAGCCCGCGAATAACTACCCCCAGCACCACCAGGCCGCCCCCCAACCAGGCGGAGTAGGTGGTGGGGGAGGCGACTAGCACACAGAGAACTATTAGTCCTCGGATCCAGCGCAGCCTGATCCGGTCAAGCCTCCTCAGCCGGGGGCTCTTTACGAGAGCAGTTTCCAAAGCTTCTCCACCCATGGGGGTTTGACTATCGGTTCTCCCCTCACCACCTCCGGTGGCAGGTGCTCAAGGACCAGCGCCAGCTCGGCGGGACGGGAGGCGGCGCTAATCAGCCCCCTCTCCACCAGGTTGAGGATAAACAGCAATCGCTTGCCACCCAGCTTGGGATCCAGCCTGAACAGGGTGGGCCGGGCACCGTAGGCAATGGCCTCGCTGATCATGGAGACCGACTCCTCGGTGATGAATACCCGCTCCGCCCGGGCAAACCAGTAGGGCAGCGGGTTGAAGGCCTCCTCGCCCAGCCTGCTCACCAACACCGGGGGAAGGAAGGTGTAGCGGTTCTTTGCCACCCGCTCCAGGATAAGCTCCTCCCACTCGGGCGGAGTGCGCCTTGAGGTGCTTACCGCCAGCTTGGTCATGGAGAGCCTGGCCCGCTCCTCAAGCTCCAGGAAAAGCTCTCTCAGTAATTCAAAACTGGGTTGATAGTCCTTGGCCGGCCCGCCCAGCACCAGCGCCCAGAAACGCTCCGGCTCCTCTCCACCCCAGTGTTTCAGGCAGTGTTGGCGTGCCTCCCCCACCGCCTCAACCTCAGGTATGCAGGGGGCAACCGCCAGTTGAACCACGTTGTGACCCTCTATGCGGTCGTGCTGCGGCGCAAGCACCGCATCAAAGGCCCTAGGCCCCACCAGTGAGGGAACCATGATGGACACTGCCTTAGCCCCCGTGCGGTGAGCACTGAGCAGGGTGGGTAGGGCGGTTATAGTTCCGCAGGCGATGAGCACCTTTGCCCGAGGTACCTCCCCCACCCGATAGGCCCGCTTGATCAGGGCCATAAGCAGTGGATGGTCAAGGGGAAGGCTGACCGAAAGGGTGCGGGCCAGGGTGTCGGCCCAGCTGCTCCGAATCTCCACCCGAACGATCTCGGGCGATCGGTCCCCCAAGGCGTGGGAGACCGCCACCGCCTGGGATAGATGCCCCGGCTTGCCGTCGGTGAGTATCGCTACCTTCACTGGTTCACCGAGTTTAGACCTACCCCGCCAATGCCTAATAGGAGTTCACCACAAACAGATAGGAGAGACCCGCCGCGGCCGGGTCCCTGATTGAAATGTTGTACTCTCCCGCCCCGAGGAAGAGGGTAGAGCTAAGGCCAATGCCAAAGGGATTGTCCGCAAGAAAGCTTTCTCGGGGAGTACCCTGAAGCTCAATTACCAGGTCCCCCGCCTGCGGGTTAAGGTTGATCCAGCGCAGGTCGGCCATGGTGTTGTCACTGGGAATGCTTAGGGTGAAGTCGTGGGAGGTGGCTCCACCGGTGAAGGTGCCCACTACCGGCACCCTCAGCTCCAGGCTACCGGGAAGACTGCCCTGGTCAATCCGGACCAGCGCTTCGGGCCCTCCGTCCATCAGC
>JALSIF010000089.1 GCA_026981635.1 bacterium
GGCAGGCGCGGATCACCCGCACCGCGATCTCCCCCCGGTTGGCCACCAGCACCCGCTTGAGCCTCTTTCCCACGAGCGGGATTTTAACTGAACCCCGGCAGGTGGAGGGCGGCGCCATGGGCCGGCGGCGGGAAATCCCTCCCATCTGCTAACATTTCCCTGTCATGGACAACGTGACGGTGACCATACTGGTAGCCATCCTGGCCGTGGCGGCAACCTTTGTTTTCACCGGCCGGGCCATCCTCAAGGACCTAAAGCGCGGCTGGTAGCAGGCCCCCGCTCTAGAAAGAGTTGGGCAGGCCCTCAGGCCCGCCCCAAAGTTCAGCCTTTTAAGTTTCCGGCCCCTATCTAGGGCAGCGAAAGCCGGTAGACGTTTTCCATCTCCCAGTTGTTCTGGTCAAAGGTACTGAGCCTTGCCTCCGGTGGAAGGTCGCGCCACCTCATCACAAGACGGTTGCTGTCGTGGTCAATCAGAAGCTGGATGGTGTTGGTGCTCTCCGGTCCGATGGTGAGCTTCCCATTCCCACTGGGGTCGGGCAGGTTCTGGTCGTAGACCTCAAAGCCATTGGCAATGAGGAAGTCCCTGATTTCAGGCCAGTCCAGCGGCGGCCGCTGATGAATGAGGCTGAAGACCCAGGCAGCCAGCCTGATCTGGCGGGCGTAGGCCGAGGCTTTGCAGAAGGCAAGCCACTCATCCCGGTCCATGCCGGAATAGATGTAGCGATCCACCTTAGACCATGACTTCTCTTCTGGAGTGGTTCCCCTCAGGTTGGGCTCAATCCAGCTACCCCTGAGCTCTTCCGCCTTGTCAAAGTCAATCACCTCTCGGGTAATGCTCACTTTTTGAAGCTCGGGTCTAAAAAACTCCTCCTTGACTGCGTAAGCTCTGAACGGACCTCCATAGGTTATCCTCACTGGACCCTCTCCAGCTCTCTCCACCTTGTAGATCTCGTTTGCCAATGGCTTCCTGTAGAGGAACCAACCGTCCTTTCCGGCTTCATCCAGTGAGCTGTAGACAAGACCGGCACGACTCATCTCGTCCACTACCACGTAGTTCAGTAGGAAGACAAAGGAGGAATCGTTCCTTGATGCCTCAAGTTTTGGATCGGGTCTGATGTCAGGTGAGCTCTGGGCTGATGACAAAGCCGCATCTGGGGCTTTCAAGCCCTCCCCACCCTTATTGCGGTCACACGACGCCGTGATCACCAGAGCTGCCAATCCCACCAGGACCAGCAGCCCTTTCAAAGTCTCTTGTCTAAAAACCATGCTCACCTCGCCTCCTAGCTTTGTGTTTTTCTGATCATAAGACCCACTAGCGCCGCTAGCAAGTCCCTCTCTCAGCCACCTTCCAACCCGGCGGTGCAAGGAAGTTATCCTCGGGGTCAAGGGGACAAGTAGGAAGCAGACAAGGGACTCCACATTCATCCTTGTCATCAATAAAGATTCTTTTATCGTACTTCTCCCCTCTGTTCTTTGGAATGGATCCTGGGCGACAGACTCCGTTTGTAGGACCGACATCTCTAGCGTCGGCATAGGCATTTGTGAGGCAAATTCCAATATAATTCCCATCGCAATCATAAATAGGAATAGGCACACACTCATCTAAAAAAGTAAAATCATAGATAATGCAACAATCGGCAGCTAGGACAGGTTCAAGAATGTAGGTAGCCGATGCTGCAAGCAGGACGAGAGCGATGGTCATCAGCCGTCCAAGAGACCATCTTTGAGAGGCCTTCCGCCTTCTTTCGCTATCATCTGACCTCTCTTTACGACACCAAAAACCTATAAGTACACGGATGCTACCCATCGCCCTTACCCCCTTTATCGTCCTCGGGAGCTGCATCATTGCCCCTCATATAACTTATTCGTATGGACTCTCCAAAATTTTGGGTCGCTTAGGAGGCCGTTTCCCCCGGCGGTCTTCCTAGGCTTGGCTTCCCCTCTAGTACATATAACGCAAAAATCAGACCCAGTGTGACATCAGGAGGAGAAATCACCTTGAGACTTCCCCTATGGGGCACCGGACGTGAAAGGGATGCCTCCTCCTATCCCGCCCCTTGTCCTGCCGGGGTTGTTCCGCCCCCTAGTCGTTTGATGGCCGAACCCAGCCACCTCCCCCAGGGGGAGGCCATCATCCTTGCCTTGACGACGTTTAGCCGAAGCTCGCCAATCTCCTCCCTGAGGCTCTTGCGGTAGCGGGTGGTCCGCTCACGGGCATCCTCTGGCGAGAGCCCCACCTCCCTCAGCACCCGGGCAAGCTTTCTTCCGCTTGAGAGGCCATAGCTTATCCCGTCGCCGCTTGAGGGGCTGACCAGGCCGGCCGCCTCCCCTACCCTGAGCACCATCCCGTCCCCCAGGTCCACCTGCCTTAGTGAGGTGATCTTGGTCAGGGGACAGCCCCTGACCCTCCCCGGCCGGATGGCCAGGCCGAAGGCGGGGGCCACCTCCCCGAGGAAGAACTCCACCATCCGCTCCGCCGCCCGGAGCCCCCGGCCCTCCCCGCCGTAGGGTAGTCCACACCCCATAAGCACCCTCTCCTGCTGGGGGACCAGCCAGGCGAACCAGTCGGTAAAGGCGGTGCGGAAGATGCCCCAGTGGTTGGCCGGCTGGGGGTGGACCTCCGCCTCCGCCTGCACCGCCATGATGAGGGGCGCCCCCTCCCCCCTCGCCCGCCGGGTGATGGAGCGCCAGCCGCTGGCATCCACCACCAGCCGGGCCCGGTACTCCTCCCGCCTCTCCCCCTGGCTCACCACCAGCCGGAAGTGGTCCCCCTCTCGCTCCACCTCCCTCACGCTGGCGTGAAAGCGGGCCTCCACCCCATCCTTGGGGGCCACCTCCCACAGCCAGCGGTCAAAACCGTCCCGGTCCACATTCTGGTAGTCCACCGGCCACTTGAGGTGGAGGTTAAGGTCCAGGTCGTGATACTCCAGCTCGGCAAACTCCGGCTGGCGGATGAGCTCCCGCGGCAGCGGGGCGGGAAGCTCGGCCTGGGCGCGGGAGGTAAGCAGGCCGCTGCAAAGCTTCCCCATGCCCGGCTCCTGGCGGTCAACGAGCAGAATGGAGCAGTGTCCCGCAAGGTGGTGAATCAGGCTCAGCCCGGCCGGGCCCGCCCCCACCACCGCCACCTCAAAGCTACGCCCGGGCACGGCTGGCAAAGATGGGAAGGGATGCTAGCTCCTCGTCCAATATGAAGCGCTCCCGCGATAAAAGCTCCAGAAACTCCTCCCCGCTCATGGTGGGCACCCCCAGTGCCCGCGCCTTGTCAAGCTTGGAGCCGGGGTTTTCCCCCACGATGAGCAGATCGGTCTTGCGGCTGACGCTGGAGGAGGCCCGCCCCCCGTTTAGCTCAATTAGCCGGTGGATCTGGTCGCGGGAGATGCCCTCAATGGTGCCGGTGACCACCACCGTCTTTCCACGGAAGAAGTCGCTTGCCTCCTCCTCCAGCGCCGCTGCCGGCTCCTCGTACTCAAAGCTGAGCCCCAGCCCCCTGAGCTCCTCCACCAGCTCCCGGTTCTGGGGGTCGGCGAAGAAGTCCACGATGTGCTTAGCGATAATGGGCCCCACCCCCTCCACCACCTCAAGCTCTTCAAGGCTTGCCGCCATCAGCCGGTCAATGTTTTTAAAGTGGCGCGCAAGAAGCAGCGCCGTCTGACTTCCCACCTCAGGTATCCCCAGTGCGGTAAGCACCCGCTCAAAGGGCCGCTCCTTGGAGCGCTCTATGGCCTCAATCAGGTTCTCGGCGCTCTTTCGGGCAAACCCCTCCAGCCCCTCCACATCCTCCACCTGGAGCCGGTAGAGGTCGGGGATGCTGGAAACCAGTCCGGAGTGGACCAGCTTCTCCGCCGTCTTTCGGCTCATCCCCTCAATGTCCATGCAGGAGCGGCTGGCAAAGTAGATCAGCCGCTTGATGAGCAGGTCCTCGGTGGCCAGGGAGGGGAGGAAGAGGTAGTGGGGCTGGATGGTCACCTCAAGCTCCACCGCCCCCGAGGAGGGCTCCCAGGTGGCCCTGCCCCCCACCCAGTAGCGGGGCAGGGGCTTCCACTCCACCTCCGGCCCGCCGGTGTCCGCTGAG
>JALSIF010000090.1 GCA_026981635.1 bacterium
CCCTCCTCCACCACCCGCCAGCAGGTGGCAGAGACCATCTCCTCCCTGGTCTCCCTCCCCGCGGTGGAGCTGGCCCTGCCCAGCCTGGCCGCCGAGCCCCAGCGACTCCCCCCCTTCAACCAGAACTCTCCCCTCTGGGACTGGTCCCTCTTTAAGGGCTACCAGGGTCTTGACAACCCCGACAACCGCACCCAGACGGGCAACTGGGGCCTGATGATGATCCGCGCGCCCCAGATGTGGAACCTGGACACCTACACCAGGCGGCTTGGCCCGGCTGGCGACCCCGTTGATGTGGTGGTCTCCGACTTCGGCTTTACCTCCTTTGCCGAGGACAACTCCAAGCCCCCCACCAGATGGCGCTCCACCCACGAGGACCTGCCCACCCTGCGCTTCATTCTCCAGAACTACAAGGCCGACCACGGCACCGCAGTGGCCAGCATCATCGGGGCAGACTGGGCCAACCAGATGGGGATTGAGGGGGTATCCCCCTGGATTGACGGTTTGATCGGCCACCAGACGGTGACTATCTTTGCTGAGGAGGGGGAGAACCCCTTCCACAGCTTCCTCTACGAGCTAAACAGTTTCCGCGACTACATCAGGATTGTGCAGGATGTCCGGGTCTTCAACCTCTCCTACGCCATAAGCTGGGAGCGCTACGGGATTATCCCCGTCCAGGACGACTCCGGCTACGACACCAACGGCGACGGCCAGACGGAGAGCTTCGCCCAGATCGTTGACGCCCTGGGCGACTTCTACCAGCGCTTCCTGGAGGGACTGGCTGGGCAGTTGAGTGACGACCGCTTCGTGCTGGTGGCGGCGGCGGGAAGCGACCCCGATGGCCGGGTCCGGGACGCCTCGCCGGTGGCCAACCTCTCCGTGCGGGTGGGCGGCCGCTACTTCTCGGTAGAGGCGGTGGACAACGCCCTCAGCAGGTTCACCTTCTCCCCCACCGGGGGAAACGTCTCCGCCCCCGGGGTGTGCGTGCGGGCAGCGGAGGACAACACCCTCTTCCGTACCGACACCAACTACGACGACCCCAACTGCCCGGTGAGGGATGGATCGGGGACCATTCCCCAAGATCCCCTCTACGCCACCGTCTCCGGCACCTCCTTCTCCACCGCCTACGTCTCCGGCCTCATCGCCTCCCTGTGGAAGCTTAACCCCAACCTCACGGTGGGCCAGATCCGCACCCTGATAACCTCCCCCCAGTACACCCGCACCACCACCGGGGGTGCCGCCCCCATGGTGGACGCCTTCGCCGCCGCCATGGGGATAGATGAGGTTCTGGGCAGCGGAGCCCTGGAGGAGGCCCTCCTTGACCTGGACGACGGCACAGACGACGGCAACCTGCGCCAGGGGAATGAAGTCTCCCCGGAAGGGGCCGACACCATTTCCACCCCCGACCGGCGGCGGGGCGACGGCCAGCTTGACATGAGCGACTTTCGCGCCCTAAGGGACGCCATCCTGGTCAGCCGGCTGGAAAACAGCCTCTTCCCCGACTTTGAGGGCATCCTCTTTGACGGCCCCCCCGACCACTTCAAGCTGGACCTCAACCAGGACGGCTGCTCCCGCCTGGGCAACCCGACCCAGCCGGACCACCCCCTCATCCCCAGCCCTCCAAACTGCGGCAGCTCCCCTCCCCGGGAGGAGCTCTTCGCCCGCTTTGACCTCAACGGCAACGGCCGGGTGTGGGACGGCAGGAGCAGCGAAAAGGCCCCCTTCAAGGCCGACCCCGACCTGGACTGCCAGGCCAACCCCACCAATCCAAACTGCAAGAACGACTTTGAGGTTTTCGCCCTATCCTCCCAGTCAGACTGGTCAGACATTGACGGCGTAAATACCGAAGAGGTCGTGCCCGGCTCAGTTGCGGATATACCAGCTTGCGACCCGGACAATGGGCGTTACCCCAATCTGGATGGAGGATGGAACACAACCAGTCTCCGCTTTGACCGGGATGGCGACGGCCTGCCCGACTACATCAACTCAACCGACATACACCTTGCATGGGCTATGGACACTGGGCCTACCCTACCTGAAGCTGGAATTTATTTCACCAGTCCCCCCGACCTTGCTCTCTTTCGCAAATGCCGCCAGGGGCCCTGGTTGGGGGTCATCACCCTCCCCCTCTTCCCCGCCTCTGGAGCACACGAGCCCCTGGGTGACTTCCGCATCGCCTTCCTGATGGAAAACCCCGACGACAGCACCGAAGAGTGGGAGGTCCAGGTTGATCTCGTGGCCTACCTGGGGGAGGACTTCGTGGTCCGCCTGGTGAGCTATCAGAGTCTATTTGAGATCTTCTCCACCCGCCTTGACCGGGGAAACCTGATGTTCCTCTTTGAGGGCGGGCCGGTGCTCTACGCCAAGGAGCGCCTCTACCGCAAAGACACTAGCAACAACCCCTACTTCCGCCAGACCGACCCCAACCGGGGCAACCTGGACCCCCTCCTGGACCAGAAGGCCAACGAGATCCTCTGGCCCCGCTCCCAGATCCGCGCCTGGCTGGGCGATAGCAAGGTCTCCATGGTTGAGGTGATAAAGGAGATCGTCTGCGTGGACAAGGTGGGAGAACAGTGCAACCTCTACGAGGGGAGGCTGTGGGGGGCCGTCTTTGACACCTCCATCTGGGGCTAGCCCCCCGCCCGCAGGCAGGGCCTAAAGGGAGGCTCCCCCTCCCCCGCTAAAATCTCCCCTGCCCCGGCCATGCCCCTGATCTATATCCGCAACTACGACCGCGAGATCCCCTGTCAGAAGGGCCAGACCCTGCTTGAGGCCGCCCTGGACGAGGGCTTCCCCATGTACCACACCTGCGGGGGAAACGCCCGCTGCACCACCTGCATGGTCAGGGTCATCGCCGGCATGCACAACCTCTCCCCGGTGGACGAGGAGGAGGCCTACATGAAGCGGGCGCGAAGGCTTTCCGACGACAAGCGCCTCTCCTGCCAGGCGGTGGTGCTGGGGGATGTGGAGGTGGACTACATCGGCCCCGGCTCGGGCTAGCCCCCTAGTCCAGCGGCTCCCCCTCGGCGATCTTCCTGAGGCCTGCCGGGTCAAGGATGACCACCTCCCGCCCCTTGATCTCAATCAGCCCGAGCTGCCTCAGGCGGGAGAAGTTGCGCGAGACGATCTCCCTCACCGTCCCCAGGCTCATGGCGATCTCGTCCTGGGTGACGGTAAGCTCAAAGCGGCTCCCGCGCCGGTGGGAGACCTTGAGCAGATAGCCGGCCAGCCGCTGGATCACCTCCTTGAGGGAGATCTCCTCCACCAGCTTAAAAAGCTCCCGCACCCGCCGTGCCAGGTAGCGGATGGCCGCCCGGCTTAGCTCCGGGTAGGTGGCCAGAAGCTCCTCCAGCCCCTCGCGGGGGATCATAAAGAGCCGAACCCGGGTGCGGGCGATGGCAAACTGGGGATAGCCCCCCCCGTCCAGCAGCGGCACCATGCTGATCACCCCTCCCCGGTGCTCCGCCCCGGTGGTGAGCTCCCGGCCCTTGGGGGAGATGAGGAACTTGCGCACCTCCCCCTCGGCCACCACATACATCCCCGGCGGATAGTCCCCCTCGCCAAGAATGATCTCCCCCGCCTCAAACTCAACCCAGTGGCCCGCCTCGGCGATGCGCCCGATGAGCTCGTCGGAAAGCTCGGCAAAGATGGGCACCTCCCGAAGCAGTGCGGGAGCATCAAGAACTGGCGTCTCCGGTTTCACCCTCCTCTCCCCGGGAGATTATAAGGGCACTCTCCCCTCCGGCCCAAGGCAGCTCCACCAGTTAGACCCAATTGGGCCTTCTAGGCACCGATTTTCTTCCCAAATTGGGCCAGTTTACTCCTTTACATTCTCCAAACATCTGGGTAAAATCTGGCGGCAACATAGAAGACGGGAGGAAGAGCCTGTCATGAAGAGTGCTGTATCTGCATACTTCGCCCTTGCAGCAGTAGCCGTTGCCCTCCTTCTCACCGCCTGCGGCGGGAGCGGCAGGGAGCTGGGCCAGGCCGGCCCTGAGCTCAGCTCCTCCCTATCTGCACCGCTCCTAAGTGAGGGCGCTGTCACCCTCACCGCCCACGACGCAGAG
>JALSIF010000091.1 GCA_026981635.1 bacterium
GGTGCTGGTAGATGATGTTGAAGACGTAGCGCTGATAGCGGGCCACCAGCTCGTCAAAAGCCTGCCGGTCACCCTCCTGGCAACGGGCGATCAGATCCTGCTTGTCCTGCCCGGGGTAGTAGGTGGCCCGGAATAGCTCGTCGTGGCTGTAGGCTGAATCGGCCATTTGCCCTCACTCAGGCCGCAGCGGGAGTGATAACCTAGCCACTCCCCCGCAGGCTATATATTTCTACCAGATCAGAGCCAGAAATGTTTACATAGCAGGCGGAGGAAAGTTTTTTCGGATGAACGGCTGGCTTATAACCTGGCTTCTTGCCCGCTACCGTCGTCGCCTCGGCGGAGCAAAGGTAGCAGAGGTAGGGCGGATAACCCCGGAGGGAATGGCCCTGCTTCTTGAGCCTGGGGCAGGGGATCGGCTGCTAGTTCTGATCACCACCCCGGTGGGGGGAGAGGCTCTGGCGGTGGTGCCGGAGACTGAGCTTCCGTCAGAAATCAGCCTGAGCGAGCCGCGGGGAGGCTGGCTTGCGGGAATGGCGGCCCGTGAGGTGGAGGGGGGATACCTGGAGGAGGTGATCCACAAGCCCTTCTCGCGCATCGTCCACCTGGCCATGGTGCGCTATGACCGCTACGGAAGGGCTACCCGCAGAAGCCTAGTGATGGAGCTCACCGGCAAGCATGCCAACTGCTTCCTGCTCAGCGAGCGGGGGATGATCATGGCCATGATGCGCAAGGTCAGGGTGAGGGCGGGGGGAAGGGAGCTTCGCACCGGGGTAGCCTACCGGGAGCCGCAGGCACCGGAGAGGCTTGATCCCCTGAACCTCACCGCGGCAGACCTGGCCGGTCAGGCGGCAGGGGCTGCCACGGTGGAGGAGGTGCTCTTGGGGAGGGTGCGGGGGATGGATCGGGAGCTGGCTGGACTCATTGCCCAAGGCGTAAACCTCAAGGGAAGGCGGGCCGCTGAGCTGAGGGCGGAGGAATGGGACCTGCTGGCGGATACCGTAAGTGAGCTTGCCTTAGACACCCTGGCCGGGGGAGATCGGCTCGGTCAGCTCTACGGAGTTCCAGACCTTGGGGCCCTCCTCCTTGGCCGGCTGGCGGAGGTGGTGAAAAGGTTTGGCCCAGGGGGAGAGAAGCCTGAGGGAGAAGATAAGGAGAGGGAGGAAGAGGCCATATTTCTGAAACTGGGGCGGCTCACCTTCGCCTCGGCCGAGGAGGTTCGGGGGATGATGGGGCGGCTTAGCCAGATCGGGGAGGAGATCCAGATTCGGCTCGGCCAGGGTGAGGAGGAGGAGTGGCAGGGGCTGGTTGAGAAGTGGGCAAAGCAGACAGGACTTGACCGCCTGTTTCGCCCCGACCGGCCGCCGGAAAAGCTCCACGCCAAGCTTCAGGGACTCATCGCCGAGCTTGACCGCAGGCTAAGGGAAGCAGAAAAGCCCTCTCCCCCCCCCTCCCCTCCCCCAAGCCAGACCAAAGAGAAGCCCACCGCTGAGCAGGCCGAGGTAATGGACGAGGCGGTGAGGCGGACGATAAATCTCAGCCGACGCCTGAGAGAGCGGGGCATCCCCCATCGCATCTTTATCACCAGCGAGGGGTTTCCCCTGGTGGTGGGCACGGGAAGGGAGAGCAACCAGAAGCTATACCAGCACTTCAGGAGCGGTAACCACCTCTGGTTTCACGCCCGGGACTGGCCGGGAAGCCATGTCATCCTGGTCTGCGGCAAAAAGCAGCCGGGGGAGCGCTCCATGATTGAGGCGGCGGTAGTGGCTGCCTATTTCAGCCAGGGGGGTAGGGAGAGCACCAAGGAGGTGCGCTATACCCGGATGAAAAACCTCTACCGCACCAAGGGGCTCCCCCCAGGGACGGTGCTCATCAGGGAAGAGCGGGTGATGGTGGCCGACCCCAAGGAGTTTGAATTGATGAAGAAGGAACTGACGGTTTCAAGGAACTAAAAAATTACCGATTAAGGGAGCGATTTCCAACCTGGGCGGCAAGCTGGAACTGGAGGGTGCGCTCCAGGGCGGCAGAGATGTTGGACAGGCGGGCTACTGCGGTATCCATGGCGAGGAACTTCTGACGCAACCTCTCCCTGAGCTGGTCAAGCCTGTCCTGCTCGCGCTGGATGGCCTGGTCAAAGAAGCCCAACCGCTGGTCAATCAGGCCACCGGTGCGGATGCGCTCAAACAAGTTCCCCCCCACACCAGTTTCTGATCTGATTAAGTCCTTAAGCCTTCTGGCAACTCCAGAGACAATCACCGGATCCTCCCCTACTCTAACACCGGGAATCAGACCCAACGTGGTGGTGATATTGTCCACGCCAGATGAGAGATCAGTTAGCTGTAGCACAGAAATGCGATCAGTTAGGGACTGGACAATGCGTAGCTGGCTCTGGGAGTCAAAAAAAACTACCACATCCGTCCCAAATCCAGCATCAGCAAGGGCGTCAGCAAGGGTGTTGAGAATGTCCACCTGACTGTGGGTTCCTGCTCCAAAGGAGACCCGGGCGGTTCTAGGTCCGTCGGAGATGGTGAACCTGATTTCGTTGGCGGCAGTAAATCCTCCTGAGAGGTCGCGGGTGCCCTGGAAGATAACTTCACTTCTTCCCAATTTGGCAAATAGCTCATAGACCGATCTCGGATTGGATCGCAGGTTGTCCATAAAGGTCTGGTTCAATCTGAGCTGTTGCTCAATCTCTGATCGCTCAGTGGTGTCAGCTACCAGCTTGGCCCTGGTAACTGCCGCAGCCTGAGCACCTCCACCCGCAGCAGCCGATTCAATTCCCAGGGCAAAAAGGGAGTTTAAGGCGGCTCCCTTTACCTGGTCAGTTACCAACTGACGAATGCGTTGAGCTAGGAGCTGAATTGAGCTGTCTCCCACCAAAAACTCCCGCTGGCGTAGCTGGTTGCGTTCAGCTAGAAGTTGATCCAGCTCCTCCAAGGAGAGTTGATCAATCTCCTCCTGCGTAAGGGGACGAAGACGATCTCTCTCCGCTGGAGTGAGGGGGCGGGGGTCAATCAGCTCCATAGTCTGGTTGTAGGTGGCGATGAAGTCGGCGATGGCGGAGATGGCCCGGTCCTCGTCCTGGGTGATGGAGATGGTTACTGGGTCGGTGGTGGGACCGCCCAGGGTGTAGGTTACCCCCTGGGTGATGTCGGAGATCTGGTTGGTCTTGCGGGTGTATTGGACACCGTCAACGGTAAAGATGGCCTCCTGGCGGACAGTGCCGATGGTGGCGGGGACGGTGGTGGAGCTATTCAGCCTCGCCGCCACCAGAAAGTTTGAGGTGTCGGTGGGGCTGCCCACCTGTATCTGGCTGGCCACGATGTCGTCGGTCAGAACCTGCTCAAGGACGATCTTGTCGGCCGAGGCGTCATAGCTCATCTGTACTCCCGCACCGGAGCTGTTCACCTTCTTGATTAGGTCATTGAGGCTGTCCACCCCGGCGTCAACCGTGATAGTCACCCCGTTTATGGTGAAGACGCCACTTGTGGGGGTGATGTCAAAGCCGGCCTGGGCCAGGGGCAGATCGGGGTCAATGCTTCCCTTGTCGGTACCGGTCACCACCTCGGCCCCCTGGTCTATGGTGAGGCGGGCGATGCGCAGGAAGTTGGAGGTGTCGCCACCGCCGCCCAGCTGGATGGTCTGGGGGCCGGTGGAGTTGGCCCGGATGATGAAGCGGTCGTTTACCGGGTCGTAGCTCATGGTCACCCCCGCCCCGGAAGCGTTGACCGCCCCGATCACCTGATCAACCGTGGTGGTGTTGACATCACCCACGTTGATGCGCACGCCGTTGATGGTGAAGAAGCCGTCGGTGTGGTCAAGGGGGTTGGCAGAGGCGTTCTGGGGGGTGGTGGCAAAACCGGCCTGGGCCAGGGGCAGGTCGGTACGGAGGCCGGGAGTGGTGGTTCCCTGGCTTACCCGGGCACCGCCGAAGATGCGTGAGCGGGTGGCGGGGGCGGTGTTGAGCTCGTCGGAGGTGGTGGTGGTGATGAGGGCATTGCCCGGGGTGAAGGTATGGCCGGTGCCGGTCCCGTTTATGGT
>JALSIF010000092.1 GCA_026981635.1 bacterium
CCGGCGGCTGGGGGTGGAGGGGCAGGTGGACTTCCCCGGCTATGTGGAGGGAGACCGGCTGGCCATGCTCATCGCCCGGGCGGCGGCGGGGATCTCCCTTTCGCGGGCGGAGGGGTTTGGCCTCATCCCCCTGGAGCTTGCCGCCTTCGGGGTCCCCTCGGTGGTAAGCGACATCCCGCCCCACCGGGAGGCCTACGGGGGGCTGCTCCCCCTGGTCGCTCCCGACGACGTGGAGGGGGCAAGCCAGAGGCTGGCCGGCCTGCTGGAGGGGGAGATGGGGGCCAGCGAGATGGCCCGGGTGAGGGAGGAGCTTACCTCCCGCTACAACCTGAGGCGGGCGGCCGACGCCTGCGTGGAGTGCTACCTAGCGGTGCTGGGCAAGGCTGAGGCAGGCTGAGAAGACCTCCTCCACCGAGACTTCCCGGATGCAGGTGTGCTCCCCGTGGGGGGTGAGCCGCAGGCGGCATCCCTCGCACGCCTGCGAGGGACCGCCCAGGTTGACACCGCGCACCTCCTTCGGGATGCCGCACCAGCGGGGGTCGGTGGGCCCGAAGATGCCCACCGTGGGGACGCCATAGACCCAGGCTAGGTGCATGAGGCCGCTGTCCAGGGTGACGAAGAGGTCAAGCAGGGAGATGAGGGCGGCGCTCACCGGCAGGGGAAGTTCGCCGCTGGTGATGAGCACCCTATCGGGGGGAAGGTGGCGGGCGATCTCCTCGGCCCGGGGCCGCTCCTCGCGGTCGCCGGTGAGGACGATGCGGGCGTCAAGCTCCCCTATGATTCTGCGGGCAAGCTCCCCGAAGCGGTCAAGGGGCCAGAGCTTGCTTGCCACCTTGCAGGCAGGATTCAGTCCCACCAGGGGGCCCCGCCCCGCAAGCCCCGCCCCCTCAAGTAGCTCGCGGGCCTCTGCCAGCGGCTCCGGTGGGGGAGAGACGGGGATAAGTTCCCCCAGGGGGAAGTTTCCCCCCAGCTCGTCCAGGGCAGAAAGATAGCGCCGGATGGCATTGGTTCTGGGGTCGCGGCTCGCCCTCACCACCCGGCGGGGGAGGATCAGGGCAGAGAGGAGGCGGCTGCGGGCGTTGTTCTGGAGATCTACCACCAGCAGGTAGCGGCAAAGCAGGCGGGGGATGAGCCCCATGGTCTGGGGCAGGGAGCCGAAGAAGGTTACCGGGCCGCGCCGGCCGGCTGGGTAATCCCAGAGGTGGACCCGGCTGACCTCGGGAATGAGGGGGGCGATGGCCCGGTAGCGGCGGGCAAGGAGGAAGTCTATCCGGGCTTGGGGAAAAAACTTTCTCAGGGCGACCAGGGCGGGAAAGGAGACCGCAATGTCTCCGTAGGCGCTGAGGCGTATGGCGAGGATGCGCACGCCGAAAGCTTAGCGAAGGGGAGAGGCTGGATGGGAGGGCTAGCTACTTGATGGTTGCCTTGCGCACCTTGGCCAGGTTGAAGTTGTACTTCTCCAGCGTGCGCAGGGCCTTGGCCGAGATGCGCATCTTTACCTTGCGCCCCTTCTCGTCCACCAGGCGGACGGTGACCAGGTTGGGCTTGAACTTGCGCTTGGTGTGGCGCTGGGAGTGGCTCACGTTGTGGCCACTCATGGGGCGCTTGCCGGTTATCTGGCACTTCCTAGCCATAGCCTTGCTCCCTTTATACCCCCGCTTCGGCCCAGTTAGGTCAAGGGGAGCGGAGGGGCGGGTAGTATACTCGCAAACCGATAGATGTCAAGGGATGGGGCCAGGATGGGCCCCGGATGGCGATGAGGATCATTGCGGGAAAGCTCAGGGGCAGGCGGCTTCAGCTGCCGGCAGAGAAGCCCTACCGGCCCACCTCGGGGTTTCTGCGCAGCCGGGTGTTTGACATCATCGGGCCCTGGCGGATTGACCGGGCCAACTTCCTGGACCTCTGCGCGGGAAGCGGCGCCATGGGCTTTGAGGCCCTGAGCCGCGGGGCCAGCCGGGCCTACTTCGTGGAGGTGGATCACCGCACCTGCAACTACCTGCGCAAGAACATCCAGCGCCTGGGGGTGGAGGATCGGGCGACGGTGCTCAATACCACCTTTGAGAAGGCCATTGAGCTGATGGGCCGGGATCGCCGGCTGATTGAGTTTTTTGACTTCGTCTTCTTTGACCCCCCCTACGACCCGGAGGTCAGCCCCCGCTTCTGGATGAAGAAGGTGGTGGGGCTGGCCGATCTCATGCGGGACGGGGGTGAGCTTTTCCTGGAGACCCCGCGGGTGGCCCACATGGACGAGGAGTACCTCTTCCTCGGCGGGGGCAGGAAGGTATCCCATGCTGGGGTGGACGGGCCGGAGGTCCAGATCGGTCCCTTTGAGCTCATTGACGAGCGCATCACCGGCTCCACCCAGCTTACCCGCTGGCGCAAGGTGAGCCAGGTGGAGATGCTGGACCGGGAGCTTGAACGGCTTATCTGAGCGGGGTAGCGGGCCGGGCCGGTTGGGGAAAAGTTGGCGCTCCGGCTCGGGGTAGCTAGAATTTGCCCGCTCAACTTGCCCAGGTGGCAGATGAATCCACAAGCTGGGAGGAGGATCAGCTTCTGACATGCTCACCAAGGAAGATCTGAGGGAGCTCATTGATCACCAGGCGGAGCCCGCCGTTTCCATCTACCTGCCCACCGGCCCCACCCACCCGGAGGCGGAGCAGGCGAGGATCCGCTACAAAAACCTGCTCAGGGAGGTGCGCGACAACCTCCACAAGCTCTACACCGACCGGGAGATTGGGCCGGTCTTTGCGGAGCTTGAGCGGCTCAGCTATGAAGCCTTCTGGAACTACCAGCGCAGGGGACTGGCGGTATTTGCCAGCCCAGGCTTTCTGCGCTACTTCAAGCTGGGCCAGAAGGTTCCCAGCCTTCATGTGGTGGCAGACAACTTCCACACCAAGCCGCTGATCAAGATCCTGCAGATGAACCGGCGCTTCCTGCTCCTCGCCCTAAGCGAGAAGCGGGCCCGCCTCTTTGAGGGGGACAGTGAGGGGCTGACCGAGAGGCGAGCAGAGGAGATCCCCTCTAGCCTCCAGCAGGCGGTGGGACTTTGGGAGCAGGAGCCCTTCCGCTGGGGTTCCTTTACTGCCACCGGCATGATGCCCCAGGCCTCTGACCTCTCCAAGCTGTGGGAGGCCTACAAGGTGGAGTACATCAAGGCGATTGACCGGGAGCTCACCAAGCGTCTGGCGGGGGACCGCATCCCCCTGGTGCTGGCCTGCGTGGAGGAGCTCTATGGGCTTTATCGCAAAAGCAGTGAGTATCCCTGGCTGGTGGAGGGGGGCTACGTCAAGGGCAACCCCGACCACATGGGCGAGGAGGAGCTCCACCGCAAGGTGTGGCAGATCGTTGAGCCCCTCTTCCAGAAGAGAAGGGCAAGGCTGATAGAGGAATTCAGCTCCAAGCTGGGCACCGGCCTTGCTGGTCAGGGCCTCAAGGAGGTGGCCCGGGCGGCGGTGGAGGGAAGGGTCAGCGATCTGCTACTCAGGGACGGCCAGCGCATCTGGGGAGTGCTGGACCGCACCACCGGCAAGGTCTTCATCGGCGAAGAGGAGCCCAACCCGGTGGACGCCGACCTGCTGGACGAGGTGGCCGAAGTCACCCTGATCAAGGGAGGTGACGTCTGGGTGTTGCCCAAGGAGGGCTTTCCCCTAAACGAACACGCGGTGGGGGCCATCTACCGCTGGTAGGGAGGCTCAGTACTCCCAGGGAAGATCAGCGTTCTTCCAGCCGCCGATGGTGCGCTTGCCCTGCTTGTCCTTCTTCCCCTCAAAGCCCTCGGCCACGTTGATCACCGTTTTGTAGCCGGCCCCCTTGAGCATCATGGCCGCCCTGAGGCTGCGGCCGCCGGAGCGGCAGATGACGATCAGGGGGGTGTCCTTGGAGAAGCGGGCCTCCACCATGCTCATAAAGTCCGGGTTGGGTACCATCTGCCCCTTCATCTCGTCCCAGTAGAGCAGGGGGATGTTTACCGCCCCCTTGGGGTGACCCACAAAGACAAACTCGGCCCGGGTGCGCACGTCAAGGATCACCGCTCCGTCCAGCTCCTGATAAAGCTGCCAGGCCTCCTGGGGGCTTACCGACTTGACCTCGCTCTGGTCCTGGCCACTCAGCGCCTGCTGGGCTCCCAAGCCCGCCATGATGCCCGAAACTACCAGCACGAGGACAATTATAGGTCTAATGGTTAGTCTCATGCTAACTTCCTCCTGAGGGAATATACCCTGATGGAGTATCCTACCCCTCCCGCTCCGGTTTATATTCCCCACCGCTTCCCATTCCTGCTGCCGGCTGGGGGATAATCGGGAGTATGAAGCTTCTCTTGATGACCGATCTTCACGAGCGGGAGGAGGAGCGGCGCTGGTTCTACTCCCTCTGCGAGGGGGAGAAGCCCGATGGGATCATCTGCCTGGGCGACCTGGTGAGCTTTAGGGGAATGATGCCCATGCCCCGCCGCCAGCACGCCTACCTGAAGGAGGTGCTAAGGGACCTCACTACCCTGGCCGAGCGGGTCTTCTTTGTCCCCGGCAACAACGACATGCGCGAGTCCCTCATCTATGCCGAGGAGATCGGGGTGGTCTGCCTGCACCACACCAGGGTTGACCTGATGGGTCCGGTGGGGCTGGTGGGCAAGGGGGGAAGCGGCCCCATCCCCGGGGCGGTGACCTTTCCCTTTGAGCACACCGACCAGGGCAAGCAGGCCGAGCTTCTCCTCTCCCTCGCCCAGCCGGACGATATCTGGGTGCTGCATGAACCGGTCAGGGGCCACCGCGACCTCTCCCTCAAGGGAGCTCACCTGGGCAACCCGGAATACCTGGCGGCATGGCGGGAGCTCAGGCCCCCCCTGGTCCTCTCCGGCCATGTCCACGAGGCGACCGGGATTGAGCGGGTGGGCGACCGCTACTTCATGAACCCCGGACCGCTGATGGCGGGGGTGGCGGGAAGGCTCACGGTGGAGCTGGGAGAGGGGGAGAGCATCCACCTGGAGATGGCCCTCATTGCCCGCTAGGGGGAGTGACCCGGTAGACGATGGCCCGGTCGGGTACGCCGGGAAAGGTGACCAGGCTCTGGGGCGGCTGGTCCCAGGGGTAGGGATAGCGCAGCAGGGCGGCGTCCTTTCCCTCGCAGCTGGCAAAGACATAGAGGTCTCCCCTTTGGGGGTCAAAGTAGGCGTCAGGGCTGAGGTAGGGGATGAAGCGGGCGCAGCCCTGCTCGGGGCTGATCCGACGCCGGCGGACCACCTCCACCTTGCCCTCCCCAGTTACCTCCACTTCAACCAGTTCCCAGGTTTGGCCGGTACCCAGCTCCTCTCTCAGACTAACCAGCAGGAAGGCGCGGCCGCTTCCTCCCACCCAGGGGATTCCCCTCACCATGACCGGCTCAAGCTCGCTTCCGTAGCCTATTGAGGAACTGCTTATCAGGGGGGTGGGCTCCCTCTCACCGGAGAGCTGGAAGAGGTAGAGCTCAAGCCGGTTGGACCCCGAGTCCACCGAGGTGGCGAGCACCCTCCTTCCCTCCGGGTCCAGCGGTATTAGCCAGCCGATGCGGTCGGCCAGGGAGGAGTCCAGCATCAGGGGGAGGGGGCGACCGCTCTCCATGGAGTAGAGCTTAAGGCGGGGGGAGGCCAGGTTGCTGCGGGTGGGGGAGAAGGTGGTCTCGTGCTCGTCAACCAGGGCCAGGTCCCAGGCGGTGTAGAGCATGTCGGCCAGGCCGATCCTCCCCTTGTAGGCGATCTGACCGGTGCGGATGAGCTTTCCCTCCGCAATGGTGTAGCTGGAGGGATAGAGGTTTAGCTGGTTGGGCAGGTTAAAGAGCATGGTGGCAAAGCGGGGCCTGCCCCCCTGCGGAGCCAGGCGGACGAAGACCGTCACCAGCCCGCCGGCCGCCTCATCCGCCTCGGCCATGAGCACCGAGAGGTGGGGGTTTTCCCGGGTGGAGAGGAGGACGAGCAGGCTACTTCCCTGGGCGAGGGAGCGCTGCCACCTGCGCAGGGTGGTGCCGGTGTCGCTGAGCAGGGGGATGCTCTCCATCCACCGGCCCAGCGCTCCGAAGCCGGCGTCGGGGTCGGGCATGGTGGAGAAGATCAGGTAGTCGTCGGGGTGGTCGGGGACGTAGGTGAAGGCGTTTATCCCCCTCCCCCGGAAGGTGAACACCGCCCCACTGGCCGGGTCAATGAGATAGGTGCGGTCAACCGACCGCTTGGCGGGGGAGGGTTCGGTGAAGGCGTTTACCACGATCAGGCTGGGGTGCTGGGCGATGAACTGACTGGCCCGGCGCAGCTCCAGGGTGAAGCGCAGGTTGGCCCCCGCCACCAGCAGGGTAATGAGCAGGGAAGTGAGCAGGATGTAGAGGAGGATGATGCGCATGCGCGAGGTGAGGGGGAGTTGCACAGGGCGATTATATGTTGCCTCCCGCCGTTCCCGGCCGGCCCTATACTTAGCGGTGCTCGCTATGGTGGGAGGCAAGTGGAAGAGCAGGGCCAGGGCTGTGCCCGCTCTGGTGGTGTTGGCACTTCTTTCGGCGGGAGTGGTGTTTAGCTCCTGCCCCCAGAGGGCTGGCCGGGTCCCCGGGGAGCGGCGGGTGGTGAAGCTTTCCCAAAGTGAGGAGCTCCGCCTGCCGGGCTATGAGATCCTGAGCTTCCAGCCCGAGCGACTGCCGGTGCTGATGGGGCTAACCCCGAAAAGGATCAGCCTGATTGCTAAGCCGGCTGTAAAGCTGTTTGAGATCTATACCGCCGTAATAGGGGAGGAGCCGGCCAGGCCAACCCTGGGAGAGCGGGACATCAAGGTCGCACCCACCAACGGGGGCGACCAGTACGCCAAAAACGGCTATGCCCTGGACTATGCCCTCTTCATGGAGCGCGGGGGTAAGCAGGGTTCCTACGAGCTTATCCTCCTGCCCATGACCGGCTTCGGCGAGCCGAGCATCTCCCTTAGGGAGTTCATGGTTCCCGACTACACCATGGGCCAGCACTACCTCATCTCCTACGGGGGGGAATACCTCTTTGCCCTCTCCTCCATCCCCCTGGATGGTCCGCCCAGTTCAGGTGAGCAGGCCGGTGAGGAAGTGTCGGCAGAGGAAGGGGAAGAAAAAAGTGGCAGGGTGAGTCCACCAGACACGGACCAGGACCCGCCTGCCCAGTCATCCAGCCAGGGGGAAAATGGGGAGACCCCCCCAGCCCAGCCCGAAGGGGCACCGGAGAAGGGCGGCCAGACGGTGGGCACATACATACCCGACCGTTTCAGGTTGCTCTACAAGGTGGTCAGGATCAACCGTGATCAGGAGGGCGGGCTGAGCCTTGAGGAGCTTCGCTCGGTTGAGATAGACCTTCCTCCCGAGGCGGGACTGGGGCTTTTGGCCCAGGCCAGTGCGGCTAAGGACGGGGTGGTGTTGGCCTTCTACCGGGAGGAGGCCCAGAACTACCAGGTCAAGGGGACGGTGCTTGCCCGGCTGGACCTGGAGGGAAACCTGGAGATCCTTGCCGAAAGCGAGGAGAGCCCCGCTCTGCTGCTTGCGGGGGAGACCACCGAGAGTGCCCTGCTGATCACTTCGGGAGAGGAAGCAATATCCACTCATCAGAGCCTAGGAGGAAGGGGGGAAGAAAGAGAGTCAATCTCCAGTCCCAAGGTGAGGATCATGCGTTATGACGATGGAGAGGGGTTGCGGGAGATGGCTGAGCTTCCCTCTCCTAGCGTATCTACCTTGGCATATCAGAAGGACCTGTCGCGCATCTTCTATCCCTCGGCTGAGCGGGGGTTGATAGAGCTTGTCTGGCGGGGAGGAAGCTACCGGGAGAGGGACTTTCCCCACCTCATCACCTATGCCCCCATCTACTGGCATCCCGACTACCGCGCCCTGATCATGGAGCTGGGCAATGCCTATGTGATGTTTCCCGAGCGGGAGCTGGAGCGCTATGACCGCTTCCTAGCCGAGCGGGCCGAGGTGCGCTGGAACCAGCTCCAGGATCAGCTGAGGGAGATGGGGCTGGCCGAGCTTGAGCGGGACAGCTATACGGTCAGGGTGGAGGAATGGCGGGTACCGCCGGCCCGCGACTGGGAGAACCTGCTGGTGACGCCCAAGCATCCCCAGGACCCGGGCCAGCTTTTCAGCCCCGCACGCTTCAGCTTCTATCGGGATGAGGACCGCTTTTTCCGCTTCACAGCCGGCCAGCTGATGGGAGAGCTGCTGGGTGACTTTGTAGGCGGGTTTGGCGATGGTAGCGAGACCCGCCATGCGGCTGAGCGGCTGATTGGAAGCCTGGCCAAAAGCTTTGGCTTTGAGGGAAAGGATCTAAAGCTGGTCTACTCTCGGGGCCTGGGTAAGGAGAAGGACCAGCAGCGGCTCTGGTTCTGTCGCATGAGAGAGGTGCAGGGGTTTGAGGTATGTGACCTCAAGGTCTTCATGCTCTTTGCTCCCCTCTCGGCCAAGCTCTACGAGGTCAAGGTGGAGCCCCTGCCCATCCCCGAGGGGTTCAGAATCCTGCTTGATGAGAAGACCGCCCGGCGCTACATGATCCGCTTTGGGGAAAGCTACTTCCACCGGCCCACCAACGTGGAGCTTGAGTGGGTGATGCTGATGGGCCACTACCCCGACTATGACCCGGTGCTCAAGGTGCCCACTCATCCTGACCTGGATAGGCCCAACATAAGCTGGCACTTTAGGATGGTGGGGGTGGACCGGGACTTCTACATAGACGCCCGCACCGGGCTGGTCAACTGAGATGGAGGGGTGGGTGGCAAGCTGCGCCCCCCTCAGCCGCCGCTGCGGTCGGGGGATTTGGGACTACCTCTATCCCCCCTTCCTGGGCGAGCCCCGGTCGGGCGAGCTGGTGGTGGTGCCCTTCCGTGAACTGGGGCTGTTTCCTGCCCTGGTGGTGGCGGAAAGGCAGGCTCCCTCGCCGGGAAAGGGCAGGGAGCGCATCCCTCGCCGGCTGGAGCGGGTGGTGGCAAGGCTTGAGCTTAGGTCGGGCCTTGCCAGCCTGGGCAGAAGGCTTCACCTGCTCTTTGAGCGGCTGGGGCTTCACCCCCTGGAGGGTGCCCAGGTGGTGGGACTGGGGGGAGGAAGGCCCATCATCAGGGAGTTTTTTTTTGCCCCAAGCCCGAGTGGGCGCTGGGACTGATTGACCGGGAGGGGAGGCTCAGTCCGGATGAGCTGGTGTGGCTAAGGAGTTTCCTCGCCCGCCCCCGCCGCCTATCCCTGGCCCAGCTAATAAAACTCCACGAGCGCGCCTTCCCCGGCGAGGATTTCCGCTTCTCCCGGCTGGTGGAGCTTATGCTTGGCCTTTCCGAGGCGGGGGCGGTGGTCTTCTACCTTGACCTTGCAGGGAGGGAGGAGCCGCCAGATACTTCTGGTGGGAAAACGGTTTACCTATCCAATGCAACTGTCTCGGGGGGTGCTTTATCTTCCGCCCTGGAGCGGGTGTGGGCGGAGAGGGAGGTGGAGCTCCTTTCTCCCCATCTTCCCCGGGCGGTGGAGGAGGCGGTGGAGCGGGCCCCAAACGGGATATTTCTTGTCCCCACCCTGAGCCTCAGGGAGGAGCTTGCCCGGCGGGTAGGTGGTCTTCTGTCATGGGATGAGGTTCTGCCCGCCGGCGAGCGTCGCCGCCTGGCGGAGGAGCTTGCCCGGCCGGACGGTGCGCCGCTGGCGATTACTCCCCAGGGGCTGGAGATGGTGGCCCTGGCCCACCCTGAGCGAGACCTGGTGGTGCTGGACGGGGGGCTGGACACCTTCTACATTGAGCAGGAGGCCCACCTGTGGGCAGATCTTGCCGCCCCCTTGCTCTCCCCCGCCAGGCAGGTCTGGGTGGGCCACCCGGGGCTAAGTGAGGCGCTCTGCTTCCTCGGCGAGGAGCGGGGCGAGGCCATCCCCCGCGCCAGGCTGGTTGACCCGCGGGGAGTTGAGCTTCCCCCCGGCCAGCTCACCGAGGCAGAGATGCTGGCCGAGGCGGTGGCCCGGGAGGTGGCCTCGGAGGGGGTGACGGTGGTCTTCCACCACCGCTCCATCCGGGGCAGGTGGCTCGTCTGCATGAGGTGTCTTGCCTACCAGCGCTGTCCGGTCTGTTCCACTCCCCTCAGGCTGCTGGAGGGGGGGCGGGCCTGGTGCCCGGAGGGGCACGGCACCCACCCCGAGCTGGTCCAGTGCCAGCAGTGTGGTAGCGAGGAGCTGGCCCGGGCGGGCTTTACCCTCACCGACCTGGAGCGGGAGCTGAGCAGGCGGCTTAGCCTGCCCATCATCAGGGTGGACGCGGGGCACCAGCCGGATCTCTCCTTCCCGCCGGAAAGTTGTCTGGTGCTGGCTGGCCAGGCTCTCATCTACCAGCCCTGCTGGCGAATGCCGGTCCCCGAGCGGCTTATCATCACCAGCTTTGACGGGGCGCTGCTTTCACCCGAGCAGAGCCTTGCCCACCGGCTGGACCCCCTCATCAGGCTCACCCGCCGCTTCGCCGCTCCCCTGGAGGAGGTGGTCATCGTCACCCAGTCGGGCGGGCACCCGGCCGCCCTGGCCTGGGCGGAGGGAGGAGGGCGGCTGGTGGAGTTTATCCGCGGAGAGGCCGAGGTTTCTGCTGAGCTTGGCGGGCCACCCTGGGCGCTCAGGGTTAGGGTTGCGGCCATCGGGGAGCGTGGCAGGCTTAAGGCCTCCCGCAAGCTTATCCGCCGGGTGGTGAAGGAGCTGGGGGGGATGCCAGCCGGCCGCTCCCGCATCACCACCCGCTTCAAGAGCCCCCACCTCTTCCTGAACATCTTTCTGCCCCCTGACCTTGTGGCGGGACGGCTGCTGATGGAGCTGGAGGAGGCTACCCGCGATATGGGGGTGGTGGTGAGGCTTGCGGCCGACCCCTCCTGGTAGGGCTCAGCGGAGGGAGGCGCGGTAGGAGCTGGCAAACAGGGCGCGCTCGTTGTGGCGCACAAAGTAGAGGGTGTAGAAGAAGAGAGAGACGAGGAAGGCGGTCATCCCCTGCCAGTCAACCTTGCCCAGGGCAAAGGCGGTCGCCTCAAGCACCACCCCGATGCCCACCAGGGCAAGGGCCAACTTCCAGATAAGGTCCTGGGGACCGGCGTGGGGCTCACCCAGGCAGTGGACTGGCAGGAGGGAGCTGGCCAGGGCGAGAATGGTAATCACCCCGAGGGGGAAGAGGTCGCTTTCCGATCCACGAAAGAGCACCGCCATCAGCCCCACCCCCAAGGGGATGCCCAGCACCACCCCCAGGGGGAGCCAAAGGCGACTTCCCCAGCCGGTGTTGCGGGTGAAGGCGGCCAGGAAGCAGAGGCCAAAGCCGGCCAGCAGGTAGCTGCCCAGTAGGGAGTAGGGGACGCCGAAGAACTGGGCGTCGTGGGGGGTCCAGTAGAGGATGAGCTCCATCCCCCGAAGCCCGGCAAGCAGGATCATCGCCATGAGCAGGCTAAACAGTCCCCCCCAAAAGCCCTTGCCCATGGGGTTTAGCCGGGTGTCCTGGGAGATGGCCAGGGTGAGGGAGAAGACCAGTCCCCAGAGGAGCAGGATGGCCAGGGGAGTCCCCCAGAGGGGCAAGGGGAGGCTGGGGCTGTAGGAGATGCCGCCGGGGGGGCCGGGAGAGTAGAGGGCAAGTCCCAGGTGGAAGAGGAGGCTTGCCGCAATGCCTGCCACCAGGTAGCCCAGGTAGCGGCGGACAAAGAGCAGGGGAAGAGAGAGGCCCGCCACAACGAGAGTCAGTGCTGTTTCCATGCTCCCCCCTGGGTCTATTTTTACCAGAGTTGGCCCCAGCTCTCAGGGGAGGTTTAGGAGCTGGGTGAAGTAGCTCTGCCAGAAGGCGATGAGGAAGAAGAGCACCAGAATCCCCATCAGCACAGTAAGCACCGGCCCCACCAGCTTGGCCAGGGTGGCGGCCTTGAGGTCGGCATCGGCCTTTATGTAGCCGGCCACTCTCCTGAGCCCCTCGCCCACCGAGGCGCTGGTCTCGGATACGGCGGTAACCGAGATGAGGTCGCGGGGAAAGCCGCCGGCGCGCTCCATTCCCACGTGGAGGGGAAGGCCTTCAAGCACCGCCTCCCTGACCCTATGCCAGGCGCGGGAGAGGCGCATGAGCCAGCTGGTCCTGGCGGTCACCTCCAGCGCCTCGGGCAGGGGGAGGCCCGCCTCCCACAGGTAGGAAAGGACCATCACCGATCGGGCTAGGGCGTAGCGGTGGATGAGCGATCCTACCAAGGGAAGAGAGCCCAGAAGCTCCCGCAGGGGGTAGGCCACCGTCTTTGAGCGGGCAAGGAGATTAAGCAGCAGGGCGCCGGCAAAGAGCAGCGGGATCCCCACCACGAAGATGCGAAACACCGCCAACCCTAAGAGATAGGTGAAGATGAAGGCGGCCACCCAGGCCACCACCAGCACCAGAGCGGGGTAGATGAGCTGGCGGGAAAGCTGGCGCTTGAGCTCCACCTCCTCCTCCAGCATGCCGGCAAGCTGCCTCAGCACCCGAGGGAGGAAGCCGCCCCGCTCCCCCGCCTCCACCAGGGAGATGTAGAGGGGGGAGAAGTAACCCTGGAAGCTCCGCAGGGCCGAGGAGAGGGGCTCGCCCATCGCCACCCGGCTGCCAAGCTGGCTGAAGATCCGCGCCAATCGGGCAGAGGGGGCCTGCTCGGCCAGGGTGAAGAGAGCAGAGGAGAGCTCCACTCCTGCCTCCAGCAGGAAGGCCAGCTCTCGGCTCATGGCAGCAAGCTGGATGATAGGAGTGGGGGGAGAGAGGAAAGCGGCCAGGGGGCCGGGGCGACGGATGACCGGCCGCTCAGGGGGCGGGTAGCCGCTGCCCTGGTAGGGAGGGCCGCCGTATCCGGCCGGCAAGATCTCCTCCGCCACCACCAGCTGGGTGGGGAAGATGCCCTGTTCGGCGAGGATCCTTACCGCCTCCTGCTCGCTAGCAGCCACCACCTCGCCACGCCGCCGCTGGCCGGAAAGGTCCTTGCCCCGGTAGCGGTAGCGGTACATGGGGGCTAATCATAGGCGGGGCCGGTGGCTAGGGCTTTCCCCGCTGGACGAAGCGCTCCACCCTCCCCTCGGGGAAGTAGACCAGGGTCATCCCCTTGCCCACCGGGGTCATCCGCTTCAGCTCCTCCACCGCCGGATAGGCGTAGGCCTGGTCCTCCTCCACCCAGACCACGATGCGGTCCTCCTCGGTTAGCTCCACCCCGGTGATGGGGCAGAGGTGGCCGTAGAACTTCTCCAGGTTGATGGAGGCGATGATGCGCTCGTCCTCCTCCCGTCGCTTGCGCTCCTCCTCCGCCTGCTTCTCCCTAAGCTCCCGCTCCTTCTTCTTCAGTTCGGCAAGCCTAAGAAGCTCGTCCTTCTGGCGCTCCACCAGCTCCTGGATCTCCACCGACACACTCTTGGTGCGAAGTTTTCTCAGGTAGGCGAGGACGAAGTAGAGGCCCACGATGATCACCGAGGTCATCAGGGCAAGCACCAGAAGCATAAAGAGCATGCGGGGAGTGGAGAGGGCGGAGCCGGTGGTGGGGGGAAGTCCCTGGAGGAAGGCGACAACCAGCATCATCCATCCCTCCCCATTCTTTCTTCGTCAGCACCGGAGGATTCGCCTCGCTCCCGCTCAAGGTCGGCAAGCAGGCGCTTCCTCAGCTCCTCCAGCTCCTCCCGCTCTTGGCTGAACAGCCTAGCCATGAAGTTCAGGCGGTAGATCAGGTTTGCCGAAAGTACCACCAGCCAGACGAGAAATGCTCCCACCATGAGGGTCAGGGCCTGGGGGCTCTGCTCGTGGAGGCGAATGAAGGCCATGAAGAGCAGGGCGGCAGGTATCATGATGAGAAAGAAGTTGATGACGATCTGGGCGGTGCGCTCACCGGCAGTGAGCTGGCTCAGAAACCTTCGCTCCTGGGGGACCAGGATGGCCACCACCACCAGCTCCAGCGCAAGCATAATCAGGGCGGGCCAGAGGGGCTCCACTACTCCCGCTCCCTCACCAGCCTGAGCTGGCCCTCGGTGAGCATGCGAGAGGGGGGAATGGGCTGGACGGCGATGTCACGGAACTCTCCCCTCGTTTTTAGGGGCTTACTAACTTTGAAGCCATCAAGTTTGATTCGGAAGAAGTGCCCATTATCAACTGATACTACGTACAACTCATCGTAGTAGGGGCTTATTTCAATCAGGTCAATTCGCTCAGGCAAGAGGACACTGTTAAGTACTTCACCAGTATTGGCATCAATCACCAGGAGCTCCTTTCGCTCAAGAACGGTTGCGTAAATAATGGTTCCGCTCCTGTCGGTGACAAGGTTGCGGAAGCGGCCGAAGAAGTCGTCCGGGTGGCGCAGGTAGCGGACGATCTGGTTGGTCTCACGGTCAATCACGTAGATCATCTTGCTCTTGATGGCGGCGGCGTAGTAGTAGGGGCCGTTTGGGGGGATGTAGAGGCCCATGATGGCCTGTCCTATGTCCACCACCGCAGGCTCCTGGGGGAGGCGGAGGAGGCACTTCCAGAAGTCCCAGACGAAGATCTTGGAGCTTTTCGCTGCCACCGTATAGATGTAGCGCCCGTCGGGGCTGGCCTGGATGTCGTCCAGGAGGTCAATGCGGTTGTCCCGGATGCGGCAGGCCACCCGGAAGCGGTCGGGGTCGGTGGGGTTTCGCTTGTAGAGGTCAAGCACGTCAAACCCTACCGCCTCAAACTTGGTCCGGCTGCCGGGGATGTAGGCCAGGTAGCGGTCGGCCGGATAGGGGGGGACGGAAAGGGTGAGCTCCCGCCCCGGGTTCTGGGGGTCGGGGACCACCAGCTCCCGGCGCCGGGGGTTGGCCGGCATCACCGCCACCCCCTGGGGGACGCCGGTGGTGACGATGTCGTCAATCTTTACAAAGGTCTGGGTGTCAACGATGGAGATGCGGTTGGTCACGTCCACCACCGAGGCGATGTAGGCCCGCCTTCCGTCGGCCGAGAAGGCGATCTTGCGCAAGCCGTCGGCCACCCCGAACTTGGCCACCTGGGCCCACACCTGGGGGTCAATCACCTGGACCTGGTCGGGGGTGTGGTTGAGCAGCCAGACCCTCACCCCCTTGTCGGGCAGGGGCTTGAGTCCGATGGAGGCAGACCCTACCAGCAGGGCCATCACCACGATGAGGGTGAGCGCCCGCGGCCAGAGGTAGGGCCGGTTGTCCGGCTGCTCCTCGCCTGCCGGTGCTGGAGCCGGGGCAGCGGCGTCGGCGGGCGGGGAGGATGCCGGGCTGTTTTCGGGCTCCTTCATCATCCAGAGAGAGACTACCTAGCGATTATAAAGTTCTCGTCTCACCTCTCCCCTAAGCTCCGGAAAGAGCTTGCCCACCAGCTCAACGGCGCTTCTTTGGCTGAGCCCCTCCTCCACCAGTCGCCGGGCAAGCTCCATCACCTGCTCGCGGCCCAGGCGATATTCCTGCTCGGGCTCCTGCTCTCCCTCCAGCACGAGGACAAACTCACCCCGGTCGGGCACGCCCAGACCCTTCTCCTTTGCTTCGGCCAGGCTTATAAGCCGTATCTCCTCGTGGAGCTTGGTCAGCTCCCGGCAGACTAGCAGGCGGCGACGGGGGGATAGGTTTTCGGTAAGGAGCGCCACCAGCTTCTCCACATCGTGGGGGGCGGCGAAGATCACCGCCGGGTGGGGCAGGCTGGCGAGCTCCCTGATGAAGGCTTCCCGCTCACCCTTCCCCTCCGGGGGGTAGCCCATGAAGGTGAAGCGCCGGGAGGGGAAGGGGGAGAGGGAGAGGGCGGCGGTGAGGGCGCTGGGGCCGGGGATGGGCACCAGGCTCACCCCCCTAATAAGGGCCAGCTCCACCAGCCTGGCGCCGGGGTCGCTTATGCCCGGGGTGCCGGCGTCGGTGAGGTAGGCCACTTCAGAGCTCAAGGCAAGCTCGGCCACCTCCAGGTAGCGGGAAGGGGGGGAGTGCTCGTGGAGGGAGATGAGGCGGGGGCCTATCCCCAGGTGGGAGAGGAGCTTCTGGCTTACCCGGGTGTCCTCGCAGGCCACCACCTCCACCCGGCAGAGGACCTCTTCGGCCCGCCTGGTGAGGTCGGCCAGGTTGCCGATGGGGGTGGCGACCAGGTAGAGAGTCATGGGTTGGGACTGGTCAGCCCGCTGAGGGTGAGGGCCAGGGCCAGGATGAAGAGGTAGAGCATAAAGATTCCGGCGATCATCCCCCAGTAGACCAGTCCGATGATGGTCCAGGCCCGCTGGACGTCCCAGAACTCCCTCACCGAGCGGAAGGAGCGGGCCTTCCAGGCCTCGGGGATGCCGATGAAGAAGAGGATCAGGTTGCCGATCAGGGGGAGGAAGAAGGTGATCACGCCCAGGGCCCAGAGGTTGTGGGCGAAGGCCCACTTCCACCCCATGAGCAGGCCGCCCCAGGAGAGGCCGCGGATCTCGGGTGGGATCTGGGCCTGCCAACCAAGTCCGGAGGTGTTGTTAAAGTCGGTCACCTGCTGGGCCATGGTGAGGTTTCCTGAGTAGGGACCACTCTGAGATGAACCCATTCCAGCTTCCATCTCACCTACCTCCTCGGTAAGAACTCGGTGCTATATTAGCCCTGCGAGGGGGTTTCAGCTGACCCATCCGCTCGGTGGTGGTTGCCATGGGTAAGGAGATGAGCAAGGCAAACGGCTCCGACGACCAGCCCCGCAAGGCCACCTGGCTGGCCAAGGTGGGCTTGGCCGAGATGCTCAAGGGCGGGGTGATCATGGACGTCACCACCCCCGAGCAGGCCAAGATCGCCGAGGCAGCGGGGGCGGTGAGCGTGATGGCGCTGGAGCGAGTGCCGGCCGACATCCGCGCCCAGGGCGGGGTGGCCCGCATGGCCGACCCGGAGGTGATTCTTTCCATCATGGAGGCGGTCTCCATCCCGGTGATGGCCAAGTGCCGCATCGGCCACTTTGTGGAGGCGGAGATCCTGGACGCCCTGGGGGTGGACTTCATTGACGAGAGCGAGGTCCTCACCCCGGCCGACGAGGAGAACCACATTGACAAGCACCCCTTCCGCGCCCCCTTCGTCTGTGGCTGCCGCAATCTGGGTGAGGCCCTGCGCAGGATCGCCGAGGGGGCAGCCATGATCAGGAGCAAGGGGGAGGCGGGGACGGGAAACATCGTGGAGGCGGTAAGGCACCTTCGGGCGGTGTGGAAGGAGATCCGCCGCCTAACCACCCTCAGGGAGGACGAGCTGATGGCGGCGGCCAAGGAGATGCGCGCCCCCTATGAGCTGGTGCGCTGGGTGGCGGAGCACGGCCGGCTGCCGGTTCCCCTTTTTGCCGCCGGTGGGGTGGCCACCCCGGCGGACGCCGCCCTGATGATGCGGCTGGGGGCAGAGAGCGTCTTTGTGGGCTCGGGCATCTTCAAGTCGGAGGACCCGGAGAGGATGGCCCGGGCCATCGTTGATGCGGTGCTCCACTACGACGACCCGAAGAAGCTGGCCGAGATCAGCCGGGGGGTGGGGAACCCCATGAGCGGCCTGGCGCTGGAGGAGATTCCCGAAGTTGAGCGGCTGGCCAAGCGGGGGTGGTAGCTTCACTCAGTCTAGGCGGCTCAGGGCCTGGTCCAGGTCGCTTATGAGCTCCCCGGCCGGTTCCACCCCCACCGAGAGCCTAAGCAGCCCCTCGCTGATGCCCAGGGCCTGGCGCTCCTCGGGGCTCAGGGCGTAGTGGCTGGTTGAGGCGGGGTGGAGGATGGAGCTTTCCGCATCGCCCAGGGTGAGCCGGTGGCGGATAAGCCGAAGCCCCTCCACCACCTGCTCGGCCGCCTCTTTGCCACCCTTTACCTCAAAGGCAATCAGCGCCCCGCCCCACCTCATCTGCCGGCGGGCCAGCTCGTGCTGGGGGTGGTCGGGGAGGAAGGGGTAGTTAACTTTGTTCACCCTGGGGTGGCCGGCAAGGAAGCTCGCCACCTCCTTAGCCGTCCCGCAGGCCCGCTCCATCCGCAGGGGCAGGGTGATCAGCCCGGACAGGGTGAGCCAGGCGGCGAAGGGGTCCAGGGTGGCGCCAAAGACCTCCACGAAGCGGCGGCGGATGGGGTCAGTGAGCCGGCGGCGGGCCACGATGGCGCCGCCTCCCACCTGGCCGTGGCCGGAGATGAACTTGGTCAGGGAGTGGACCACATAGTCTGCCCCCAGCCCCAGGGGCTGCTGGAGGACGGGGGTGGCGAAGGTGGAGTCCACCGCCAGGGTGGCGCCGCGCTGGTGACAGAGGTTGGCCAGGGCGGCGATGTCGGCCAGCTCCAGGGTGGGGTTGGCCGGGCTCTCCACCAAAACCAGGGCCGGCCTGCTCTCCTTGGCAAGCAGACCCGCCAGGCTGTCGGGTGAGGTGGGGTCAAAGGTGTGGACAGTGGCTCCCAGTGGAACGATGAGCTCCCTTACTAGGGAGGTGGTGCCGCCGTAGAGGCGGGAGGCCAGGATGAGCCGGCTTCCTTCCAGGTGGGCGGAGATGAGCAGGGCGCCGATGGCCGCCATGCCGGAGCTAAGGCAGACCGCATCCTCGCCCCCTTCAAGCTGGGCGAGCTTCTCCTCCAGCCGGCGGACGGTGGGGTTGCCGTAGCGGAAGTAGGTGTAGCCGGCCCCCGTGTCGGCGATGGCCCGGCGGGCGTACTCGGCCGAGGGCATCTCAAAGCTTGCCGCCTGGACCAGCTCGGGGAAGGAGGGCTCAGGGTAGTCGCCTTTGGGGCTCATCGATTTCACCTCTGGTGGGCCCTTGGGGTGGCCTTAGCTGGATAGTAGAATAGCCCCACAGAAAGCGGGGGTGATGGAAGTGGAGCTCCTTACCTACTGGCAGTTCTGGGTGGTGATCGGGATGGTTGCCTTCGTGATTGAGATCTTCACCCTGGACTTCACCTTCTTCTCGGTGGGGGTGGGAGCTCTGCTTACCGGCCTCGTCTCGG
This sequence comes from bacterium, assembly GCA_026981635.1. Lineage (GTDB taxonomy): Bacteria > 4484-113 > 4484-113 > JALSIF01 > JALSIF01 > JALSIF01. Next base: position 18,849 of record JALSIF010000092.1, read on the forward strand.
TCTTCTCCTCCCAGGTCTATGTGAACCTGCTGGCCTTTGCCCTGCTTACGGTGGTGAGCCTCTTTCTCCTCCGGCCGAGGATGCAGAAGGTGCTCTTTCGCGGGCGCCGTCCCCAGGGCACCAACGTGGAGGCGATGATCGGCAAGCGGGCTAGGGTGTGGGAGCGCATTGAACGCGACCGAGGAGCGGTAAAGCTATATGGAGACATCTGGCCGGCAAGAAGCCTCAGCGGGGAGAGCTTTGAGCCGGGCGGCGAGGTGGTGATTGAGCGGATTGAGGGGATCACCCTCTATGTGCGGGCGGCGGGGGAGACCAAGGACACCCCTGCTCGGGGCAGTGAGGAGGTGGGAGGATGAACTTCACCCTGATCGTTCTTCTGGTGCTCATCTTTCTGGCCATCAGCCTGGTGGTGCGCTCCATCATCCTGGTGCGCCAGGCAGAGAACATGGTGATTGAGCGGCTGGGCCGCTTTGACCGGGTGCTGGGGCCGGGGCTCCACCTCATCGTCCCCTTCATTGACCGCCCGCGGGAGATCAGCTGGCGTTACGTGCGCATTGACCCGACGGGGGCGGTGCGCACCGAGACCCAGCGGGTAAGCCGCATTGACCTGAGGGAGACGGTCTACGACTTCCCCAAGCAGCGGGTGATCACCAAGGACAACGTGGTGGTGGAGATAAACGCCCTGATCTATTTTCAGGTCACTGACCCGGTCAAGGTGGCCTACGAGATAGCCAACCTGCCCGATGCCATTGAGAAGCTAACCCAGACCACCCTGCGCAATGTGGTGGGGGAGATGGACCTGGACGAAGTGCTCTCCGGGCGGGAGGTGATCAACACCAAGCTCCGCCAGATCCTGGACGATGCCACCAACAAGTGGGGGGTGAAGGTGAACCGGGTGGAGCTGCAGGACATCATCCCGCCCGCCGACGTGCAGGAGGCGATGGAGAAGCAGATGCGGGCGGAGCGTGACCGGCGGGCGATGATCCTGGAGGCGGAGGGCCTCAAGCAGAGTGAGATTCTCAAGGCGGAGGGGGTGCGCCAGGCCCAGATCGCCACCGCTGAGGGCAAGCGGCAGGCCCTCATCCTGGAGGCGGAGGGCAAGGCCGAGGCCCGCCGCATGGTGGCCAAGGCGGAGGCCGATGCCATCCGCTATGTGACCGAGGCGATAAAACTCAGCGGTGGCGATCCGGTGGGCTATCTGCTGGGGGTGAAGTACCTGGAGATGATGACCAACTTTGCCCAGGGGGACGGCAAGCAGACCATCTTCCTCCCCTACGAGGCCACCGGCATCCTGGGCTCCCTGGGCACCATCCGCGAGCTGTTCAAGGCGGTGGGGCAGGAGGGAGGGGGAGACGGCACCTCCAGCCAGAGTTAGAGCAAGCGGGGCCGGAGACTAAACTCTCCCCTTCTCCATGCGCGACGAGGAGCTGCTCAGCCACGGCTTTACCTTCTGCCTGGACCAGCCCGGCCGGGGGAGGAAGTTTCGCAAGAACCTCTTCTTTCCCGCCCGGGGGGTGGAGGGCTCTGCCCCTCTGCTGGTCTTCTGCCACGGCTTCATCACCAAGACGGAGCTCTACCGGGCCTACGGCAGGATCAGCCTGGAGGGGGTCCACGTCTTCCTGCTGGACTATCCGGACAACTTCGCCCAGCCGGTCCCCGTGGCCACGGTGGCGGAAGACATCCTCTCAAGCGTCGCCCAGCTCAGGGACCTGCCCCCGGAGGAGTTTGGGGAGAGGATGGAGGGGGAGGCGGAGGTGGAGTTTGACCGCCTGGTCCTGGCCGGCCACTCCAAGGGGTCGGCCGCCTCCCTGGAGGCCTGCCGCCTCGCCGCCCGCTACGAGCTTGAGCCGGCCGGGGTGGTGGGGCTCTCCCCACCCGCCCTCTTCGGCCACCGGCCCGACTACCGGGACTACCTGATTGAGCGCTTCGGCAGGATAAAGCCGCCCGTCCTGCTCATTACCGGCGACCGCGACCCCATCACCCCCCTGGACGGGGTGAGGCGGCTCATGGAGGTGCTGCCGCCGCCCAAGGCGCTGGCGGTGGTAAGGGGGGCCAACCACACCTTCTTCAGCGGCTGGGAGAACCCCATGCTTAGGGACGGGCCGGCCGAGCTCGCCCCGGCTGAGCAGCTTCACATCGGGGTTAGCCTGACCGGCCGGTTTGCCTGTCTGGTTCTGGAAGGCAGGCTGGGAGAGGGAATCGGCGAGCTGGCGCGGGGTTTTGCCGAGGTTGAGCTAGCCTACGAGCTCTGAAGTGGGCTAGTCCTTGGAGTAGCCCCGAGCGGCGGCGGCCTGGTGGTGGAGGAAGGTGAGGGCGATGGCCACCGCATCCGCCTCGTCGTCAATCTTCATCTCCAGCTGGTCGCTCTGTTCAATGAGCGTGGGGGAGAGGCTGACCAGCTTTTTCACCATGTAGGTAACCTGCTCCTTGCTGGCCCGGCCGTTGCCGGTGAGGGCAAGCTTTACCGCGGTGGGGGAAAACTGCTCCACCCGAAGGCCCGCCTCGGCGGCGGCGAAGAAGACCACTCCCCTGGCCATGGCCACCTGCATGGCTGTCTTGGCGTTCTTGGCCAGGAAGACCTCCTCCACCGCCACAGCGTCCACCCCGTAGTCCTGGATGGTCCGGCGCAGGAACTGGCCCACCTCAAGCAGGCGCTCAGCCAGGGGGAGCTTGCCCGAGGTCTCCAGCGTGCCGCTGGCCAGGAGTTTGGGGGAGCCAGCTCTGTCCTCCTCCAGCACCGCCCAGCCCAGCCGCCCGAAGCCGGGGTCAATCCCCAGCACCCTGAGCCTACCTGCCCCGCTCATCTGGCCCCATTGTAGAGCTGGCGGAGGGTGGGGCTAGCTCTTCTTTCCCTTGCCCCTGTTCCGCTCCCTCCGCCACCACTCAAGGAGCCTGCGCCAGCCCATGGAGGCAGGCTCCTCGGATTCCGTCTCCAGCCGCTCGGTCTCCTCCTCAAGCTGGCTGAGCAGGCGCTTAAGCTTGGCTGTGGTCCACTTTGGCACCTTCACCTTGACCCTCACCCTGAGGTCGCCGCGTCCCCCCCCGCGAAGATGGGGGAGGCCCTGGCCCCGCAGGGTGAACTCGGTGTGGGAGTCGGTGCCGGGGGGGATCTTTATCTTCTTCTCCCCCTCCAGGGTGGGGACGGTGAGGGTGGCGCCCCTCACCAGCTCGGCAAAGTCAACGTAGAGGTCAAGGAGGAGATCTGCCCCCTCACGATGAAAGAGGGGATGGGGCAAGACCTCCACCTCCACCAGAAGATCGCCCGCCGCCCCGCCCCGGATGCCGGCGTTGCCGTGGCCGCGAAGGCGGAGCACGTCGCCGCTCTCCACCCCGGGGGGTACGCGGATCTCCACCTCCTCCACCCGCTCCACCCTGCCCTGGCCGGAGCACTCAGGGCAGGGGTCCTCAATCACCTGGCCGGTCCCCCGGCAGCGGGGGCAGGTGGTGATGGTCTGGATCGTGCCCAGGATGGTGTGGCGGACGCTGGCCACCTGGCCCCGACCGCCGCACTGGGAGCAGCTTACTGGCGCCGCCCCGGGACGGATGCCGCTGCCCCCGCAGTGGTCGCACACCGAAAGCCTTCTTACCTCAACCTTACGGGTGGTTCCCCTAAGCACCTCCTCCAGGGTGAGGGAGATGGAGGCGTGGAGGTCCTCACCCGGCTCGGCCCGAGCCTCCCGGCGGCGGGTGCGGGTGCTAGCTTGCTCAAAGGGGTCGGAGCCGAAGAAGAACTCAAAGATGGAGTCAAGGGTGGAGAAGGGGTCGGCGGGACCGAAGCCCGCCCCACTGGGGACCCTGCCGTCCTCCACCCCGAACTGGTCGTAGAGGGCGCGCTTCTGGGGGTCGGAGAGGATCTCGTAGGCCTTGGTGATGCGCTTGAAGCGCTCCTCCGCTTCCGGGTCGCCCGGGTTCACATCGGGGTGACACTCGCGGGCCTTGCGCCGGTAGGCCCGCTTGATCTCCTCCTGGGTGGCATCGGGGGAGACGCCGAGGAGGTCGTAGAGCTCGGTGTTACGCATAGCTCTCCCTCAGGCTAGGCCTGGGTGGGATGCTCGGTGAGGATCTTGCTCAGCGCCCGGCCAATGGTCTCTACCAGGGGGATGGTCTCCCTATAGCTTAGGCGGGTGGGGCCGAGCACCCCGACCACTCCGCTGGGCTTGCCCCGGATCTGGTAGGGGACGTGGATCAGGCTGCAGGGGCGAAGCTCCGGCTTTTGGTTCTCACTGCCGATGGTCACGGTGAGGGAGGTCTGCCCCTCCTCCAGGTCAATCACCTCGTCCAGGCTGTGGACCGCATCCAGCACCTCGGCCACCTTGGCCGCCTGCTGGAACTCGGGCAGGCGGAGCAGCTGCTCCTCCCCCTTCACCTCCAGCCGGTTGGCGATCTTGGTGAGGTCGGTCAGGGCCACAAACAGCTCGGTCATCAGCTTCTGGGGGAAGCTCACCACATCGGTGAAGATCTGGCGGAGCTGGCGGTAGTCAATGCTCTGCAGGCTGCGGTTGGAGAGATAGTTGTTGAGCCGCTCCCGGAGAAGGTCCAGGTCAAGCTCGCTGGGCTCCAGGGGAAGCTGGATGAGACGGCTCTTGATCACCCCCCGGCGGGTGACCAGGATGAGCATCAGGCTGCGCTCCGCCACCGGGGCCAGCTCCAGGCGAGAGATGACAAACTCGCCAATATCGGGGTGGACCGCCCAGGCGAGGTAGCCCGACATGGAGGAGAGGATCTCCAGGGTCTGGTTGATGAGCTCGCCCAGCTCATGTTCCACCCGCCGGTAGGCCCGTTCAATCTCCTGCTGGCGCCGCCGATCTGCCCGGAGGTTTCTCAGGATCCGGTCCACCAGCCAGCGGTAGGCCCGGTCGGTGGGCACCCGGCCGGCCGAGGAGTGGGGCTGGTGGAGGTAGCCCAGCTCTTCCAGGTGGCGCAGCTCGTTTCTGATGGTGGCGCTGGAGAAGTCAAAGAACCTGGCCAGCTCGCCGCTGGATACCGGCTCCGCCTTGCGGATGTAGATGCGGA
>JALSIF010000093.1 GCA_026981635.1 bacterium
CCAAGGACATCAACAAGGTGCGCGGGGTAGGAGTGAGCGCCATCATTGACCTGAAGCTCTGATCCGGACAGGCCCCCTTCCCCTAGCGCCAGGCCCACTGGCCCGCAGAGACCCCCGCCGTGTTGGGGATGCGGGCCTGGTCAATGGTGTCCCCCGCCTGGGCGGGGATCACCGCCCGCCAGAGCTCAAGCTCCCCGCTGCTCGGCCGGGCAAAGAGGAGCTCGCCTCCGCTGGGTGAAAAGTCGGGCCGCTCCAGGGCCACCTCCCCCACCGTCCCCAGGGCAAGGGGAGCGGGGCCGGAAAGGTCATAGATAAGGATCCTTCCCCTCTCCGTCCCTGGCTCGCCGATGAGGAGGGCAAGCGTCTCCCCCTCCGGTGAGAGCACCCCAAAGAGCACCTCTTCCCCACCGGTAAGGGAGAGGCTCACGGTGCTCTCCTCCTCGCTTCCAGCTGTGATGTTTAACCGCCTGACCCTCAGGGTCTGGCCGTCTCCGCTTAGCTCAAGGGCCACCAGCTCGGTTGCCTCCCCGGCCAGGTCAGCGGCGAGTATCTGTCCACCATCCGCCGCGCTGAGGGATGCAACCACCTCCCCCATTGCCGGGTCAATGGCTACCGCCCGGCTCTCCCCCGACCTCAGTCCCTGGCGGTCCACCGGGAAGAAGCCGGGCCGGAAGCCCACCGCCGCCAAACGCAGTGAGCCGTCCTCGGTGGTGGCAAGCTCGGCAAGCTCATAGACCCAGCCCTCCTGCCCCTGGGGGAAGAGGGGCTCCACCGTACCGTCAGCCACCGAGACCCGCTGGGCCAGGCTGAGCTCCGGGCTCTCCAGGCCCAGGTAGGAGATGAAGAGGGTGTTTCCGTCCGCTGAGAGCAGGGGCGGATTGGCCACCGCATCCTCCACCTCGGCCAGGGTAAAACTCCCCTCCCTCACCACGATGGGCTGGGGGCTCCCCTGCTGGCTCAGGGTGCTCCCGCCGGAGGGTGGGGTGTCCAGCGCAAGCACCCCCAGCCCGCTGTCGCTTAGCACCCAGCTGGCCAGGTTCTGCTTGGCCGGCGACCAGCCGGGGCCCATCTCGTCTGCCTCCGCCGTCTCGCTCAGGTTAGAGAGGCCCGCCCCGGTGGGCTCTACTACAAAGAGGTCCAGCCTGCCCCCCAGTCCCTCGCGGACGAAGGCGATCCGCCGGTCGGCCGCCCCCAGCCCGCCCGGTGTAGAGATGGCAAGCTGGTAGATGGAGCGGCCTGTGCTTCCCCCCTCAAGCCAGGCCACCTCCACAAACCAGGTGCCTGCCTCAAGCTGGGCCGAAAGGGAGATCTCCCCGCTGCCGCTCTCCTCGGCCACCACCTCAAGCTCCTCCCCCTGCTGGGAGAGGCTGGTCCCCGAAGGTGGCATGGGGCGGGCAAGCCTCACCCTGACCGGGTCCCCCTGTACATTTGCGGTAACGGTTGCCACCCCACCGCCCAGGGTGGTGAAGGCGAACCAGTCGCTGGGGTCTCCCGCCCCCACCAGTCCTCCGGTGGCGGGCGGGACGAAGGCGAAGGCCTGGGTGAGCTGGTTGTTGGGCTCAAGCTCCAGGGTGGTTCCCCTCTCCTGGGGGGTGATCTCCATCGCCAGGTTGAAGGTGAGGTCGGCCATGTCGGTGGTGACCTTGTCGGTGTCCAGGAAGGCCACTCCCAGCCAGAGGTTGCCAGCAAACTCCCCCCCCAGGTAGCCAAGCTCTATGGTGACCTGGCCCTGGGTTGATCCCTCGGGGAAGACGAACTCCCCGTAGCCCGCCTGGTCGCCGCCCAGGAAGCGGAAGGAGCGGATGGTCTCCCCCGGCGCCCCGCCCCGTCCCGCCAGGCTGGTAAACAGGCTCACCAGCACCCTCCCCGGCAGCGGGTCGCTGTTCTGGTTGCTCACCGTGACCCTGACCATCACCGTCCCCCCGCTCCAGGTGAGGGGACCGAAGAAGTCGGTGGTATCCCCCCGCGAGAGGGTAAGCACCGCGGTGGCGTTGCCGCTCTCGTCCAGTGGGTCGGCCTCGGCGATGGAGTTGTTGCCATCGTCAAAGCGGGGCGGGACTAGCGGGTTGTCCCCCCCACCCCCACAGCCGGCAAGCACCAGGCCAACAAGAACCAGGGCGATCAGGGCCACCCTGCCCATCCTCTGGCAGCCGATTCCTTTCATCTCTTCACCTCGCTTTGCTTTACGCCCGCTAGCTAGACCAGCACCTGCTCCCGGTAGCGCCCCCACACCTTCTCCATGGCGGCGATGATCTCCCCCTCGGTGGCGCCCGACTTTACACAGCTAAGGATCGCCTCGCAGATGCCGGCCCCCCGCTCGGTTGCCCGGGATAGCTCGTCCAGCGCCTCCCGTAGGCCCGAGTAGCGCTCGCTGCGGTTGCGGCGAAACTGGGCCAGCCGCTGGATCTGCTCCTCCTCCCCCTTGGGCTCAAAGGTCTCAATCTGAAGCTCCTCCTCCTCTTCCTGGTAGGCGTTTACCCCCACGATCTTTCGTCTGCCCTCCTCCACCTCCTTCTGGAAGCGGTAGGCCTCCCGCTGGATCTCCCGCTGGGGGAAGCCAAGCTCAATGGCCCGAAGCATCCCTCCCAGCTCGTCAACCTGCCTGATGATGGCCTCCGCCTCCGCCTCCAGCCGGTCGGTTAGCTCCTCTATGTAGTAGCTTCCCCCCAGCGGGTCTATGGTCTCGTCCACCCCCGATTCGTGGGCCAGGATCTGCTGGGTGCGCAGGGCGATCCTGGCGGCCAGTTCGCTGGGCAGGGCCAGGGCCTCGTCGTAGCTGTTGGTGTGGAGCGACTGGGTCCCCCCCAGCACGGCGGCCAGCGCCTGCACGGTCACCCGGACGATGTTGTTTAGGGGCTGCTGTGCGGTAAGCATGGAGCCAGCCGTCTGGGCGTGGAAGCGCAGCCGCCAGCTCCTGGGGTCCTTGGCCCCCAGCCGGTGGCGGGCAATCTTGGCCCACAGCCGGCGCGCCGCCCTGAACTTGGCCACCTCCTCCAGCAGGTTGTTGTGGGCGTTGAAGAAGAAGGAGATGCGGGGAGCAAAGCGGTCAATCTCAAGCCCCTCCCGGATGGCCGCCTCGCAGTAGCAGATGGCGTTGGCCAGGGTAAAGCCGATCTCCTGGGCGGCGGTGGCCCCCGCCTCCCGGATGTGGTAGCCGCTCACCGAGATGGAGTTCCAGCGGGGAAGCTCCCGGCTGATGAAGCGGAAAGAGTCCACCGTGAGCTTCATGGAGGGCTCGGGCGGGAAGATGTATGTCCCCCGAGCGATGTACTCCTTGAGGATGTCGTTCTGGATGGTACCGCCAAGCTTCCTGCGCTCAATCCCCCGCCCCTCGGCCACCGCCACATACATGGCAAGAAGCACCGTGGCCGGGGCGTTGATGGTCATGGAGGTGGTAACCCGGTCCAGAGGAATTCCCTCAAACAGCCGCTCCATGTCCTCCACCGTGTCAATGGCCACCCCCACCTTGCCCACCTCGCCCCGCGCCCGCGGGTGGTCGGAGTCGTAGCCCATCTGGGTGGGCAGGTCAAAGGCCACCGACAGTCCGGTCTGGCCCCGCTCAAGCAGGTAGTGGTAGCGCCGGTTGGTCTCCTCGGCGGTGCCGAAGCCAGCATACTGGCGCATGGTCCAGAGCTTGCCCCGATACATAGTGGGGGTGACCCCCCGGGTGTAGGGATACTCACCGGGAAAGCCAAGCTTCTCCAGGTAGTCCTCCTCCCTTGCCACCGCTCCCGGCAGGTAGAGCCGCTCAATGGTAAAGCCCGAGGTTGACTCAAAGGACTTCTCCCGCTCCGGGTAGGCCTCCATGAAGGGGATAAGCACCTCGGAAACCCAGCGCCTGAAACGCTCGGCCAGCTTGCCTCCCTGTCCCGCCACCGGCTAGATTGTAGTATTGGAGGGGATGGACAGCTTGCCATGGGGAATCGTCGGGTGGTAGGTCTAGGCACAAGGTGGCTGCTTATCTTGGGGGTGGTGCTGCTGCTTGCTTCTTTCTCCGCCGCAGCCCAGTCGTCCGGCACCCGCTCCGGCA
>JALSIF010000094.1 GCA_026981635.1 bacterium
TAGAGGTAGAAGAAGCCGGTGATGGCCCATAAAAGAGTGATAATCGGCAACACCAACCCTACTAGGGCCAGCAGACCACCCCCCACCAGGACGTCCAGTGGGCTTGAGCCAAGCAGACGAAACCCCATCCCAAATCCTTCACTAACCGAAGCGCTCTTCTCTACCATGTGGACAAGGCCAAGGGATATCACAGCTCCAAAGAGCATAACGATAACCAGAGAAGCCAATTGCCCAAGCAGAGGAATTAGAGAGAGAACTAAATTTATTCCCCCTACAATTAACAAGAGTATAAGTGTAAAAATCCCATAGAGGAAGAAGTCCCCGAAGCGGGAAAAGCCGAAGAACAGGTCGTTGAAGTCCACCCGCTCCCCCCGCTTCATCCTCTGGCCCATGCGGACAAAGCCTCCCATGATGGGCCCGGTAAGTATCCCCAGGGTGACAATGATGATCACAAAGCCCACGATCCAGGCCGCAATACAGACTCCAATGTTTGGCAGGTAGTTGTTCCAGGACTCTCCGAAGGCCCTGCCTAGGTTTGCTCGCATCTTCCTTCCTCCCCCTAGTTTTGGTTTCCTCCCAAGAAGCGCTGCCCATTCTAGCGCAAATTAAACGCCCGCCCCAAAGGCCGGCCTCCCCCCAGAGAAAAATTCTATCTGGGCTAGAATCCCCTCTACCCCATCCGGGCGGCGATGAGCTTCCGCTCCTCCTCAAGCTGGGCTAGATCTGGGTAGACCTCAAGCACCCCGATCCACTCCTTGAGCTTCCTGATCCGCTCGGCCGGCTCCTCGGGCAGGGCGAGGGGTCTTCCGCGGCCGTCCAGGACGATCCCCACCACGCCCCCCGGCGCCATACCCACCACCTGCCGGCCCGGCCCCTCCCCCAGGTCAAAGCGCCGCTGGGGCCGGCAGGTCACCTTGGCCGCCGGCATGTCGGTAAAGTCGGCCACCTCCCCGGGCTGGACGATGGGCTTCTTAAAGAGCTTGATCTCGCCAAACAGAAGCTCCCCCTCCTCCACCGTCCCGTCGGGGAACTCAATGGTGTAGTCCATCACCTTCTGCCCCTCCTTGCCCTGGCCCACCGGCACGATGGCCGTCCCCAGGTAGATCAGGCAGTCGCGGGTAAAGACCTCCGCCGAGGCCTCCGGCGCAACCTGGGAGAGGACCCCAAGGTGGGGCATCATGAATATTGAGTCCACCGCAAGAACGGTAAACCCCTCCGGCTGGAAGGCGTCAAGCAGCATGAACATCGCCTGCACCCGGCGCGGGGCATGACTGAGCACCCCCCCCGAGCCAACCAGCAGGTCCAGGTCCATCATGCGGATGAAGGTCTCCCCCCTCCCCTTGGCCCCCGCCCCGATGTCGGCAAGCTCGCCGATGCGCTGCACCCCCTTAAGTCCGGTGGCAAGGAGCTTGTGCTGATCAAAGGCAAGTCTTAGCGCCTCCCGGGCCAGGGCCTGCTCAATGATCAGCTCGGAGAGGAGCTGGGGGATGGTGGTGGGCCGGATCATCTTGTTCTTGATCCGGTTTCTGAGGTCGGTCTCGTCCATCTCAAAGGGGACCCAGCGCATCACGTTCTCCCAGCCCGCCTCGGCCATCACGTTGGAGATGGAGTAGCTCATCCCCAGGTTGGCCGAGACCGAGCGGTTAAAGACCCGCTCCTCCTCCACCAGAAAGTCGGAGAAGACGTCGGTGGTGGCCCCCCCGATGTCCACCCCGATGACATTCTTCTCCTCCTTTTCGGCCACCGTCTGGATGATCTTGCCCATGGCCGCCGGGGTGGGCATGATGGGCGCCCCCACCCACCTGAGCAGCTTGTCGTAGCCCGGCGCCTGGGCCATCACGTGCTCCTCAAACAGGTCCTGGATCTGCTGGCGGGTGGGGTCAAGGTTCTCCCGCTCCAGGGTGGGCCGGAGGTTGTCCACGATGCGAAGCTCAACCTTCTCCCCCAGGATCTTCTTGATCTCGTCCCGCACATCGCGGTTGCCCGCATAGATCACCGGAAGCTGATAGGTGATCCCCAGGCGGGGCTTGGGCTCGGCCGCAGCGATGAGCTCTGCCATCTTGACCACATGCTTGCGGTCCCCCCCGTCAATCCCGCCAGAAAGCAGAATCATGTCGGGGCGAAGCCGCCTTATCCGCTCAATGCGCTCCCAGTCCATCCGGCCGTCGTTTATGGCCATCACATCCATCACGATGGCTCCGCCCCCCAGGGCGGCCCGGCTGGCCGATTCGGCACTCATGGCCAGCACCACCCCCGCCACCATCATCTGCAGCCCCCCGCCGGCGCTGGAGGTGGAGCAGTAGATATCAATCCCCACCGGCTGCCCGTTCTCTTCCCGGGCGGGGGTGATCCAGGGGGGCTCCTGGGGGGTGCGGGCAAGCCTCTCCCGGTCAATGATCTTCCGCCCCGACAGCTCCTCCAGCTCGGTTACCGCATTCACCACCCCCACGGTGACATCCTCAAAGGGCTTCTCCACCGTGGTGGGGGCCTCCCCCCGGTAGGTCTGCCTGTACCCCTCCGGCCGCTTCTCAATCAGGATCGCCTTGGTGGTGGTAGAGCCGCAGTCGGTAATCAGCATCACCCGAAGCTCGCGCTGCTCACCGCGGGTGGCACCACTTTCCCTCTCAGCCATCTTCACTCCTCGGGGACCGGTCGTCCCGGGCAGCAAATTCTAGCGCCAACCGGGGCCACCCGCCCCTGACCCGAAGTCCAGCCTCCCCCCTCCCCCCGGCCCTCTCTTCCTGCTAGAATCGCCCCGGGCGTTGCTGCTGGGACCAAAGCCAGGTTAAAGGGAGGATCAGAGCTTGATCGGCCAGGAGTCCTTTGACCGTGGCCTGGTTGAGCAGGTGAGGATGCAGTGAATAATAAAAAATGTCCATTTATAGGATAAAACTTTTCCCTACCCCTCCAGTCCCAGCTCCTGGCGCAGGCGGGGGATGAGCTCATCCTCGGGGAGGGAGAGCTTCTCCCCGTCCCGCCGCCTCTCCACCTCAATAAGCCCCGTCTCAAGGGTTCTCCTTCCCACCACCACCTTCAGGGGATAACCGACCAGGTCTGCGTCCCGAAACCTCACCCCGGGGGAAAGCTCCCGGTCGTCCAGCACCGCCTCCACTCCCCCCTCCCACAGCCGCCGGTAGATCTCCTCCGCCTTGCCCATCATCTCCCCATCGTCAGGCTTTATGGGGATGACGCAGACATGGTAGGGGGCGATGGCCGGCGGCCAGACCATCCCCTTCTCGTCGTGGTTCTGCTCCACCGCCGCCGCCGCGATGCGGCTGGAGCCGATCCCGTAGCAGCCCATCACCAGGGGCCGCCGCCGGTTGTCCTCGTCCAGGAAGTAGGCCTCCATCGCCTCCGAGTACTTGGTCCCCAGCTTAAAGATGTGGCCCACCTCAATCCCCCGCGAAAGCCTGAGCCTGCCCTCCTTGCACCAGGGGCAGAGCTCCCCCGGCCCGGCAAGCCTCAGCTCGGCATAGTCCGACTCGGGAAGGTCGCGGCCAAAGTTTACATCCAGGATGTGATAGTCGGTGCGGTTTAGCCCGCAGAGGAAGTTTCTCATCCCTCGGACCGAGCTATCTGCCACCACCTTGATGTGCCCGGGAAGGCCGATGGGGCCGGCAAAGCCCACCTTGGCCCCGGTCTCCCGCTCAATGGTCTCATCATCAGCCAGCACCACCACCGCCGCCCCGGTGTGGTTTAGGAGCTTGGTCTCGTTTACCTCCTGGTCCCCTCGGATAAGCACCGCCCAGAGCTCCTCCCGGTCCTTCCACAGCGCCCGGTAAAGCAGCGTCTTTACCATCTTCTTGGGGCTGAGGCCAAAGAACTGGGCAAGCTCCTCCACTGAGCGGATGTTGGGGGTGTGCTCCACGTGGCTTTCCCGCATCTCCTCGTCGGGGTTTTGGTCAATGATCGATTCGGCCTTCTCCCGGTTGGCCGCATAGCCGCACTCCTCCTTTCGCTCGCACCAGAGGATCTCGTCCTCGCCCGTTTCGGCGATGACCATAAACTCCTCCGAGCCGGTCCCC
>JALSIF010000095.1 GCA_026981635.1 bacterium
GTTGTTAATGAAAGGGTCCGGGAACCTGTGGAGAGCTTTTCTGGCAATAGCTCTGCTTGTTGCCCTGGCCGCCCTGAGCTCATGTAACCAGAGCGAAGGCCAGGGGGAGAAGGTGGCCTCGGCAAGCGGCCCCGGCAACGTCAAGGTGATCCAGATGGGCGGCGGGCCCCAGAAGGTGGTGGGGAGGCAGGGAACCGAACCCAGCTTCTATGTGGACACCCTGCTTGGGGCAAAGCTTGGCCCCTTCGGCAAGGTCAGCTTTACCGAGGGCCGCCCCTCCTGGGAGGAGCTAAGTGAGCAGGAGAAGGAGTTCCTCAGCGGGATCACCCAAAACCGGCCCAACGGCGACCTGATCAAGCTCCTCTCCTACGGCATGCAGCTCTACTTCAATGAGCACGGTACCTACCCCAGCCGCGGCGACCAGCTCATCCCCTATGTGGGGCGGATGCTCGGGGTGAAGAACCCGGAGGAGGCAGTGAAGAACCAGCTGAGCGGGGAGTGGCTTGAGCTTGACAACCCCAGCGAGCTTGCCGGAAACATCTACCTCTACCCCCTCACTGACGAGGAGGCCAGGCAGTTTAGGGAGGGCCTCTACGGCGAGGTAAGACCGGGCGACCTCAACTTCAAATACTTCTTCATCCGGGTGTGGGGACCGGAGGGCCGGGTGGTGCTGGAGACCATCCACGGCGTCTGGGTCCCCAAGGAGGGGTAGATCGGGGCCAACCTTCCGCTTCCTCTAGCCTGGGGGAAGCAGGCTGCCTGCCCCCTCTCCTCCCGCCTTGCCGCTCCGTCAAATCGGAGCGGGTCGTGCTTCCAAGGGGATGTGAGAGGGGTCTTCCTTGGCCGTTTGATTGGTGACTTTACCTGTGGGTATAATGCCGACCTAGCAAATCACCTAACGGGGGAGAGTCAAAGATGAACGGACGGAACTCGGGGGGAAACCATTCCCTGTCCTTTTTCGGCAAGCTCTTTGCCACGGTAGCAGGTCTTGCCCTCGCTGCCGGGCTGTTTGCCTGCGGCGGAGGGGGCGGCGGCGGAGGAGGTGGCGGTCAGGCACCGCCACCCGAGGACCCGGCCCAGCAGCTCTCCTCGCTCAATCAGGAGCTGAGAAGCGAGCTTGCCCAGCAGATCATCCAGCTGGAGCAGGAGGAGGGGATATCGCTGGACGAGGGCTCCTTTGCCGGCTACGCCAGCGGCAATACCCTGGCCATGATGGTGCCGGCAGGGAGTGCCCAGTCCCTCTCCCAGGCAGGCGACCAAAACAGGGTCTTTCTGGGCGCCTTCTTCCTCTCGCCGCCCAGCGGGGAGAGGGTGATCTATCTTGATAGAAGCGGACATGAGGCGCGCCGGGTCAATATCACCGGGCCCACCTGGCTGGGGGTCTATCTGCTAGCTGATCAGAGCCTGGTTGAATTTGATCCCCTCAGGGGAGAGCCCACCGATGCCCAGACTGGTCAACCGGTGACCGGGCCCTTCACCGTCCCGGCCGAGGTGCTGCCTATACTGCGCGATCCCGACGATACAGATCCCACCAAAACCCCCATCGTTGCGTGCATAACCGATGAGGGGTGTGACCCGGCTGGAATCACCGAAATCAAGGGGGAGAGGGCGGTAAACGCCTTTGTTGAGATAGTTCTCCCCGGCTCCTCCCCACCCTCGGTGGTCAAGTTCAAGGCGGGCAGTGAGCTTGCCTCAGTGGCCAATGGGGGAGGGCCTGGTAGCGACCCCACCGCAAACATCCTCAAGGCAAAACACGGCGATGCGATGGGTGCCATCCGCAACTTCAAGCGGTCGGACGAGGCCGACTTTGACAACCCCTTCCCCGAGCCTGACCTGGACAACCTGCTCCTTTACTCGGGCAAGAACCTCTTCATGGTGGCGGCTCCCTTCGGCGGCAACGTTAACCTGGGCGAGCGCAGGGGGGCCGACCTGGGCCTGCTCTACCTCGCCCCGAGCGGCAACAGCCAGCAGTTTCCCGCTGGGCTTAAGGGCCTAGATGGCGAGGTCTACATCGTCCGGGCCGAGTTCTCCGAGGACGGACAGCAGGCCTGGGGCTACCTGGTTGACAAGAATGGCCGCCAGGTCTCTCCCAGCCGGTCGGCCTCCCTGCTGGAACTGGTGGGCAATACCGCGGGTCTAAGCGGCAAGGGTCTGGCCCAGGGGATAGGACCCATCCTTTCTGGACCCCTCTTTACCCCCAACCTGCGGCTCTGCTACCGGATAATAATTCTTGGCCAGCCGGTTATCATTTGTCTTGACTTCCCTCCTCCACCTCAACTACCTTGCATTGACCCCCCATCTGATCTAGTTGCTTGGTGGAAGTTGGACGACCCTACAGGGTCAGCTACGGTCGTTGATATCTTGGGATTCAATAATGCTCTGCCAAAGAGGTTTGGGCTTGCTGCTGCCGTGTCCGTTGGGGCGGGGGCTAATGTGATTCCAGTTGCTGGCCAAATCGGTGGCGCTCTGGGCTTCATGGGTGGTGATACCGACCACGGCTACGCGGAAGTTGCCTCGGGGCCAGTTGTGGGAGTTGGTGACAATCCCTTTACGATAGATGGATGGGTTCGGCTTCCTCCTCGTGATGACAGGTTAGGCCCCTTCACCCATCACACCCTGATTGGAAAGATGGAAGACTCAACAACTAGGGGGTACTGGCTCTACCTGTTGGCCTCAGGACCGGTTGCTTCCCTAGTCTTCCAATACAACGATGGAGGTGGTCTGAACTCAGCCATTTCACCTACCTTTCCTCGCGACACCGTCTGGCATTTCTATGCCGCGGTAGTTGACACCAGTACAAGTCAGGTGAATTTCTATCGTGATGGGAATCTAATAGGTTCGTCCATCCTTATGGCAGGGGGAGGTTTAGCTACCTCAGAACCGCTTTGGTTAGGCTTTGAACCTGCGATCGGGGGGGTCAGCAATCATGCACCTGTTTTTCTGGATGAAATTGAGGTTTTCAGCCGGCCCCTCGGTGAAGATGAAATAGAGCAGCTCTACCGCCATTCGGTGGGTCGGAGAGCCCAGGGTAAGTGTGAGCCGGAGCTGGGTGAAAACGAAGGGACCCTCTGCTTCCGCAAGTTCAACGACCTCAACGGCAACGGCGTCTGGGACGGTGGAGAGCCGGCCCTGTTTGGCTTCACCTTTGAGATCTACGACTCTAATGGCAACCTGGTCACCACCTTTACCACCTCCCAGCAGGACAACTGTCTCAAGCTTCCCGCCGGCACCTACACCGTAAAGGAGGTGGGCCCCTCCGGCTGGACGCCCACCACCCCCGATCCGGCTACGGTAACCATAAATGCCGGCCAGGCAACCACCCTCATCGTGGGCAACACCCAGCAGCCCAAGGAGGGGACCCTCTGCATCCTCAAGTTTGAGGACACCGACGGTGACGGCCAGCAGGACCCGGGGGAGAACCCCCTTGCGGGTTGGCAGTTTGAGGTCTACGACTCGGCGGGCAACCTGGTTACCACGGTGACCACCGCGGGCCAGCAGGATGTGACCTGCATCACCCTGCCGGAGGGGACCTACACCATCAAGGAGGTGGCCCAAGCCGGCTGGGTTGCCACCACTCCCGACACCCAGACGGTGACCATATCGGCCGGCTCCTCCACCACGGTGGCCTTTGGCAACCAGCGGGAGCAGCCCAAGGAGGGAACCCTCTGCGTACTCAAGTTTGAGGACCTGAACGGAAACGGCCAGCAGGATGCGGGCGAAAACCTGCTTGCGGGCTGGCAGTTTGAGGTCTACGACTCCAATGGAAACCTGGTCACCACCATCACCACTGGCGGCCAAGACTTTGACTGCATCACCCTGCCCGTGGGAGACTACACGGTTAAGGAGCTAGCCCAGGCTGGCTGGGTGCCCACCACCCCCCAGCAGCAGAGCGTGACCATCTCTGACGGGACAACCACCCAGGTCAAGTTCGGCAACCAGCGGGAGCAGCCCCAGCCTGGGGTGCTGTGCGTAGTCAAGTTTGAGGACGCAGACGGCGACGGCCAGCAGGGAGCGAGTGAGGGC
>JALSIF010000096.1 GCA_026981635.1 bacterium
CCTCAAGGTCTCCTCCTCGGAGGGAAGGCTGGAGGAGGACGGCGGCGCCCCAGACGGGGAGGGGCTGCTTCTCATCGGCAAGCGCTACCTCTTTGACCACGAGCCCATGGCCCGCTTCTCCGACCACTTCTTCAGGGCGGTAAGGGAGCCGAAGCTTCTCATCAACACTGAGGATGCCCGCGAGCTGGGGATTGAAAGCGGCGCCAGGGTCAGGGTGATTGGGGAGAAGGGAGAGCTTGAGCTGGAGGCCAAGCTCACCCTGGACCTGCCCCGGGGGGTGGTGGTTGCCCCCCGCTACCACCTGGCGGCCAACCTCAACCGCCTCCAGCGGCTGGGGATGCTCTGGCCCAGGGTGAGGGTGGAGCTGGTGGAGAAGCCCGCCGAGGAGGAGGACGGGGTGGCCGATCCCTACCTGGAGCTTGCCGGGGGGAAGGTCCACCACTAGGATTGGCAATGGCTGTGATGGAGATGCGGCGAAACAAAGCGGCAAAGGGGGAGGCCTGAGGTGACGCTGGACCTAACCAGTCTCTATCAGACGGGACGGCCCTACATCAACATGCTGGTCATCCTTGCCGCCATCATGGGGGTGGCCCCCATGCTGGTGTGGATTGAGCGCAAGTATCTTGCCTACTACCAGCAGCGGGTGGGGCCCCTTTATGTGGGCAAGTTTGGCATCCTGCAGTCCTTTGCCGACGGGATCAAGCTGCTTACCAAGGAGGAGCTTATTCCCAAGAACGCCGACCGGCTCACCTACCTGGTGGCGCCGGCCATCTCCATGACGGCCGCCTTCATCGGCTTTGCGGTCATCCCCATCACCGAGGCCTTCTACATCACCGACGTGAATGTGGCGGTGCTGCTCTGGCTGGCGATGAGCTCTTTGGGGGCGTATGGAGTCATCCTGGCCGGTTGGTCAAGCGGCTCCAAGTATCCCTTCCTGGGGTGCCTAAGAAGCTGTTCCCAGATGATCAGCTACGAGCTCTCCCTGGGCACCAGCATCCTGGTGCCGGTGCTCTTTGCCGGCACCCTGTCATTTAAGGGGATCGCCCTCTGGTGGAAGGAAAGTCCGCTGGTGGCCCAGGGCAACTGGATCTACCTTATTCCGCTGGTGATCGGCTTCTTCGTCTTTCTGGTGAGCGGGTTTGCGGAGACCAACCGGATTCCCTTTGACCTGCCCGAGGCGGAGAACGAGCTGGTGGCGGGCTACCATACCGAGTATGCCTCCATGAAGTTCGCCATGTTCTTCCTCGGCGAGTATGTGGCCATCTCGGCCATCGCCGCCATCGCGGTGACCGCCTTCCTGGGCGCCTTCAACAGCCCCTTCATCGGCTTTGCCTTTGCCAAGCAGTTCTCCCTGGAGGCGGTGTGGGGCATCTGGGGGCGCTACCTGGGTCAGCTTTTCTGGTTCCTCGTCAAGTGGTTTGCCCTCTTCTGGTTCTTCATCTGGATCCGGGCGACCCTGCCCCGCTTCCGCTTTGACCAGCTGCAGCGTTTCGGCTGGTATGGACTGCTGCCGGTATCGCTGGTAAACCTCATCATCGCCGCCCTCATCGTCTACTCCCAGGCCAGCGCGGGGATGGCCAAGTAGGATGGGGGAGCAAGACAAGATGCAGGAGTAAGGAAAGGACGATGGACGAGATAAAGGAGCAGACAGGCAGGGAGCAGGGAAACGGCGCAGGGGGAAACGGCCACCACCCCCCCTCGGGCATCGGGGTGAAGCGGGTCACCCACGAGCCCAAAAAGCTGGGGGTGGGCTGGACCCTGCGGGGGCTGATGGAGGTGATGCGGGGCCTCTTTACCACCGGCAAGCACTTCGTGCGGCCGCGGGTGACCATCTACTGGCCCTACCAGCCGGCCCCCCTCAAGGACCGCTTCAGGGGGCTCCACCGGCTGGAGCGCTACGAGGAGGGGCCCTACCGGGGAATGGAGAAGTGCATCGGCTGCTCCCTGTGTGCCGCCATCTGTCCGGCCGACGTGATCACCGTGGTGGCCTCGGACAACGACCCGGAGAACCCCAAGAGCCCCGGTGAGCGCTACGCCAAGGTCTATGACATGGACATGCTGCGCTGCATCTTCTGTGGGCTGTGCGTGGAGGCCTGTCCCACCGAGGCCATCGTGATGAAGCATGACTTTGCCCTGGCCGACTACACCCGCCACTTCAGCCAGCACTCGGTGGACAAGTTCATCTACCACAAGGAGGACCTGATTGACCGGGAGTACTACTGGTAAACTAAGCGCCTCTTAGTTAGCGGAGGAGTCGGATCTAGCCGAGGGAGCCTGACCATTCCGGCGGGGGCCGGAAGTGGACGATCTGGCTATGGGGGCAGACAGAAGTCTAAAGTTGTTGAGCGGTCTGGGCGGCCTCGCCCTGGTGGCCTATCTGGTGTTGTGGGCGGCGGCCGGGTTTGTGCCCGAGAGGCTTCCCTTCTTCACCCCGGTCAGGGGGCTGTTTGGGCTGCTTGCCATCCTGGCGGTGATTTCTGCCCTGGCTATGGTGATGCTCAGAAACCCGGTCCACTCGGCCCTCGCCCTGGTGGCCAACTTCTTCTTCCTGGCCATCATCTACCTGCTCATGCAGCAGGTTCTGCTGGCCTTTCTCCAGGTGCTGGTCTATGCCGGGGCGATCATGGTGCTCTTCCTCTTCGTGATCATGTTCTTCTTCCAGCCCGGCCGGCCCGACCTGGGATCCTCCCCCATCCGTCAGCAGACGCTGGGCGGGGTGCTGTTTGCCCTGGCCATGCTCGCCATGGCCATGGTGGTCATCTTCCAGGGAGCCAGCCGACGCCCCCAGTGGCTCAGCGCAGGAGAGGAGGTGCGCTCATCACCGGTGGCCTATCTATTTAGCGAGGCGGCGGTCCCCCGCAAGGTGCAGGAGATAAGCCTCACTCCGGGAAGGAAGCCCGAGCTTCAGGCCACCCGGCAGGAGGAGGAGCAGCCGGTGAACGTGGCCAAGGCCTTCGGCGGCCAGGTGAGGGCCATCGGGATCAGGCTCTATACCCAGTATCTGGTCCCCTTTGAGCTTACTTCGGTGCTCATCCTTATCGCCATCATCGCGGCGGTGGTGATGGGGCGCGACCGGGCAAAAAAGATCATGGAACTTGAACGCACAAGGCAGGGGGAGGTGAGTGGCGAGTGACCATTGACCCGGCAAGCTTCATTCCTCCCGGCTACACCCTGCTTTTGGCGCTGGTGCTCTTTGCCATTGGAGTGGTGGGCGTACTAGTTCGGCGCAATCCCATCGTGATCTTCATGTCCATTGAGCTCATGCTCAATGCGGTAAACCTCGCCTTCCTCGCCTTTGGCCATCAGCTCATGGTGCTGTCGGGACAGATCTATGCCTTCTTCGTGCTGGCGGTGGCGGCGGCCGAGGTGGCCATTGGGCTTGCCATCATCATGGCCATCTTCCGCCGGCGCGAAGAGGTGGATGTTGACCGGGTGAACCTGCTTCGGTGGTAGCTAGCGGACCAGCATGGGAAAGGGACTGACCAGCTTGGACAGGTGGTTGGGCAAGGTGGCCTGCCCCGCAGGGGGTGAGGGCAGATGATGGAGTGGGCCTGGCTGGCCATCCTCATCCCCCTGCTCTCCGCCCTCTTCCTGGGCATCTTTGGACCCAAGCTGGATAAGGGACCAGGCAGTAGGGGGCGCTGGTGGGCAGGCTTTGTCGCCACCGCCAGCGTAGGACTTTCCTTCCTGGTGAGCCTGACGGTTCTCCTGGACTACCTCTCCCTCAGGGGGGAGGGGACTGAGCTTACCAAGACGGTCCAGTTCTTCCAGCCCATCCTTGCCCGCTTTGGCATTGACAGCCTGCCCTGGATCGTGCTGGGCACCGACGTGCGCTCCTTTATCGTTGAGTGGAAGCTGCTTATTGACCCCCTCTCCATCACCATGATGCTCATTGTCACCGGTATCGGGGGGCTCATTCACCTCTACTCCACCGGCTACATGGCCGACGAGGACGGCTACACCCGCTTCTTCTCCTACATGAACCTGTTTATCGCCTTCATGCTCACCCTGGTGATGGCG
>JALSIF010000097.1 GCA_026981635.1 bacterium
CCACATCATCAATCACATAAGGCGCGCCCTGGGCCACGAGGTTGAGTTCATGGAGATGGAGCCGCTGGGCTCCTTTGAGAAGGAGCTGAGGCGCTTTCGCGAGCTCTTCTACGAGCACCAGGACTTCCTAAAGACCCTCACCGCGGAGGACTTTGACAAGCCGGTGCGCTACCCCGAGGGGGGTGAGACCTCGGTGGGAGAGCTTCTCCACACCCTGGTCGCCCATGAGGTCCACCACCGGGGTCAGGCCCACCTCTATCTCCTCCTCTATGGCCTCAAGCAACCCCAGCTCTGGAACTACTGATCATGATTCCTAGCCTGATGAGGGGAGCCGCAACCACCATCCCAACCGGGGGAAGCGATGCCTGAGATAGACCTGGAATTCCGCGAGCCAACCGAGTCGGAACTGGAACAGATAGAGCGGCTGGACAACCTCCTGTTCGGCTTTACCGAACTTGAGGGCCGCTACTACACCCGCCGCAAGCAGGCCGACTTCCTCTATTGCGGGGTGATGCCCGACGGGACGGTGGCGGTCTCCCTCCGGGTCTACCCCTTCCACGCCTGGGTGGGGGGGACCCGCTACAAGGTGGGGGGGCTGGGCAACATCGCCTGCCAGCCCCACCTTCGCCGCCGGGGATATACCAGTGCACTGGTGGCCCACGCCCTCCACGAGTGCCGCGAGCGGGGATATCAGCTTGCCTACGTGTGGCCCTTTGACCACGGCTTCTATCGGGCGCTGGGGTTTGAGGTGGTGGAGCGGACCACCACCTACTCCTTCTTCCCCGAGCAGCTCCCCGAGGACCCCAGCCAGCGCTTCATCTTTCCCGTGCTGGAGGACCGCTTTGAGGAGCTAAACGACTTCTACAACCAGTTCGTCGCCCCCAGCCACAACGGCCTGGTGGAGCGCACCATTGAGGACTGGCTCAACCTGGTGCGCTCGGGCCGCCACATCTATGGCTTCATCCGGGGAAACATCTGCGGCTACCTCATCGCCCAGTTTGAGATGGTGGATCCCCTCTGCCAGCGGATCCTGATTGAGGAGCTCTACGGGACCGACGAGGCGGTGCGGGGGCTGTGGAGCTTCGTGCGCTCCCTCTCCGACCAGTTTCGGGAGGCCCGCTATATCACCGACATCCGCGAACCCTTCCACCTCTTGATCAAGGACCCGAGAAAGCTTGCCGCCTCCCAGAAGCTGGGCGGAAGCGTCGTCCAGCAGGCGCTCAACTTCGGCTTTATGGCCCGCATCGTAAACCTAAAGAGCTGCTTCAGCACCCCGCGCAACTTCAACCACGCCCACGGTGAGGTGCTGATTGAGGTAAGCGACCCCACCCTTCCCACCAACCACTCGGTCTGGCTGCTCCAGTTTGCCGAGGGCCAGCCCTCGGTACAGGAGATCATCCTCGCCGATCGGCGCGACTTTCCCAACACCAAGCTGATCCGCACCGACATCTCCACCCTCTCTGCCCTCTTCATGTGCGCCTACCGGCCAAGCGTGCTCTTCCACTACGGACTGATTGAGGCCGACTCGGAGAAGGCACTGGAGCTGCTGGATCAGGCCTTTGACGGCAAGCTCCCCCGCCTGCACACCCAGTTTTGACCTTGCCGGCGGCCTTCACAGACCTGCGCGGCTTCCTGAGGATCCTCCGCCAGCGAGGAGAGCTTGCCGAGGTAGACTTTCCCGTCTCCCAGGACCTTCAGATCACCGCCATCGCCGACCGGGAGATGCTCCGCCCCGACGGGGGCAAGGCCCTGCTCTTCACCCAGGTCAAGGGCCACACCATCCCGGTGCTGGTCAATGCCCTAGGCTCCCTCAACCGCATCTCACTGGCCCTGCGCACTGAGCACCCCGACCGGCTGGCAGAGGAGATCACCCGGCTCATTGAGGAGCTTAAGGGGGCTGGGAAACCGGGGTCACTGCTAGCCAAGCTGAGTCTGGTTCCCCGCCTGGCCCCCCTGGCCCGCGCCCTGCCTAGGAGGGTGCGCCGGGGCCCCTGCCAGGAGGTGGTGCTCACCGGCGATCAGGCTGACCTCAATCTGCTCCCCCTGCTCAAGTGCTGGCCCCAGGATGCGGGCCGCTACATCACCATGGGGGCGGTGATCACCCGCGATCCGGAGACCGGGGTGGGCAACGTGGGCATGTACCGGCTCCAGCAGCTGGGCCCCTGCGAGATGGCCTTCCACTCCCACATCCACCACGACGCCACCAGCATCTACCACCGCTACCGGGAGCGGGGGGAGCGCATGCCGGTGGCGGTGGCCATCGGAGCCGACCCGGCGGTGACCTGGGCCGCCTGCGCCCCCCTGCCGCCGGAGCTGGACGAGCTGATGCTGGCCGGCTTCGTCCGGGGAAGGCCCATTGAGCTGGTCCCCTGCCGCACCATCCCCCTGAGCGTGCCGGCGGAAAGCGAGATCGTGGTGGAGGGCTACATCGACCCCAGTGAGGAGCTGGTGGTGGAGGGCCCCTTCGGCGACCACACCGGCTACTACAGCCTGGAAGACCTCTTTCCCAAGTTCCACCTCACCGCCATCACCATGCGCAAAGATCCCATCTACCAGACCACCTTCGTGGGCAAGCCGCCCAAGGAGGACTACTGGATGGGCTACGCGGTGGAGCGGGTCTTCCTGCCTCTGCTTCAGGCGGTGTGCCCCGACCTGGTGGACCTCCACATGCCCCCGCCGGGGGTGTTTCACAACCTGGTCTTGATCAAGGTGAGAAAGGAGTACCCCTTCGCCCAGCGCAGGGTGATGGAGACCCTGTGGGGGCTGGGGCAGATGGCCCTCTCAAAGCTCATCGTGGCCTTTGACCCCGAGGTGGACCTTACCGACCCCAGAGAGGTCATGATGGCCCTGCTAGACAACGTCCACCCCGACTTTGACCTCCACCAGACCGCCGGCATCGTGGACACCCTGGACCACACCACCCCCCAGCCCCTCTTTGGGGGAAAGCTGGGGGTGGACGCAACCAGCCCCATCAGGGGCGAGGAGGCAAGGCGAAAAAGGCCCCTCACCGACCCCGAGGGGATGCTAGAGCCTTCGCAGGTGAAGGACAAATATCCCCCCCTCACTGGACTTGCCTACCCGGTGGAGGACCCCCGGCTGATGGTGGCCGCCATTGAGAAGGAGCGTCCCCACCAGGCGAGGGAGCTTGCCCGCCTGCTGGCCGAGGAGTTCCCCACCCAGGCGCCGCGCTTCCTGGTGGTGTTTGACGCCCGTGACGATCTGGGCAACCCCGCGCACCTAGCCTGGCGGGCGCTAAACAACCTGGACTACCAGCGCGACATGGAGCGCTACCCCCTGAAGCGGGGGGACACCATGGTGCTCTTTGATGCCACCACCAAGTGGAAGGAGGAGGGCTTTGAGCGCCCCTGGCCCGACGACATCGTCATGAGCCCCGAGGTGGAGGCCTGGGTGGACCAGGTGTGGGACAAGCTGGGCATCCGTTAACTGCCCTTTTCCGATGATGAGTCGCCCTCTCTGCCCCGACTCGCCTCCAGGTCCAGCCGGGTCTGCCGGGCGATGTCACTGAGCTCCCCAAGCCCCTCCTCATCAATGGTGCGCTCAGCCACCTCCAGATGGTGCTGGGCCAGCTCCAGCCTCCCCCGGGAAAGCTCCAGGTTGGCCAGCTTGAGATGTATGGAGGCAAAGAGCTTGCTCTGCCTGAGGCCCTGCTCCGCCTCCAGCTCACTAATCAGCCGCAGGCCCGCCTCATAGTTGATGCGGGCTTCCTCCATCAGTCCCAGCTCGCAGAGGATGTCGGCCAGGTAGGTTCCCGCCAGCAGGGCAGGCTGCTTCTCCTCCAGCTGGGCATAGAGCATCACCGCCACCGCCAGGCTGGCCCGCGCCCCCTGGAGATCGCCCGTGCTTAGCTGTTCCATGGCCCGCTGAAAGGCCTGCTCGGCGTTGTGTCTCATCTCGTCTGCCGCAAGACCCATCCCTACCAGCCTACCATCCCTGTTAGGATGAAAGCGGAGGCATCGCCCATGCGCATCCTGGTGC
>JALSIF010000098.1 GCA_026981635.1 bacterium
GCTCAAAGATCATCAGGGTGATGACCTCCCGCTCGTCCTCCAGCCGTGCCATCACAAATACCTTGTTGGACTTCTTGGAGTAGCGCCGCTCTATTCCCGCCAGCACTCCCCCCACCCTGACCTGCTTCTCCTCAAAGGTGCGCGGGTTCTCCTCCGCCATCTGGCGTATGCGGGTGGGGGTGAGCAGTTTCTCGTCGTTTAGCACGGGCAGACCGCGGTAGGGGTGGTGGGAAAAGAACAGGCCCAGCACCTCCCGCTCCAGCCAGGCCAGCTCATCGCGGGTGTACCTGTCTGACCTTCCCCCGGCAAAGCTGGCCCCTCCCTCACCAAACAGCTGGCTCTGCTCCAGGTTCAGGTTGGGATCGGACATGCGGTCAAGCTGCTCCAGCAGCCATCCCCGGTCCTCCCCCAGCTCGTCAAAGGCCCCCGCCTTGATCAGGTGCTCCAGGGCGCTGCGGTTCACCCGCCGGCGGTCAACCCGGCGCAGGAAGTCGTCAATGTTCTTGAAGGGCCTTCCACCGTGGGCCTCGCGGATGGCATCCACCACCGCCGGCCCAACTCCCTTGATCCCCCCCAGGCCGTAGCGGATATTGCCCTCCTCGGGGGTGAAACGGTAGACCGGCCGATTGACCGAAGGGGGCAGCAGGACGATCCCCATCCGCTGGCACTCCTCCAGACACTCCTTCAGCTTGTCGGTCTTGCCGATGAGGGAGTTGGCAATGGCGGTCATGTAGAAGACCGGGTAGTGGGCCTTGAGGTAGGCGGTCTGGTAGGCGATCAGGGCGTAGCAGGCGGAGTGGCTCTTATTGAAGCCGTAGCGGGCAAACTTGGAGATCATCTCGGCGATGCTTAGCGCCTTCCTCCGGTCAACTCCCCGCTCGGTGGCTCGCTGGACGAACTCGCCGATGACCTGATCCATGAGGGCGCGGTCCTTCTTGCCCATCGCCCGGCGGAGTAGATCCGCCTCCCCCAGGGAGTAGCCGGCAAGTTTTCTGGCTATCTCCATCACCTGCTCCTGATAGAGCAGGACCCCGCTAGTGGGCTCCAATATCTCTCTAAGCTCGGGCAGGGGATACTCCACTCGGTCGGGGTGGCGGCGGTTGCTGATGTAGAGGCGGTCCATACCGTTCTCCAGCGGGCCGGGACGGTTGAGGGCGTTTAGGGCAGTAAGGTCCTCCAGGGTGCGGGGCTTGGAATCAACCATGATGCGGCGGATGGTGGGGCGCTCAAACTGGAACACCCCCCAGGTGTCGCCCCGCTGAAAGAGCTTGAAAGTCTCCTCGTCATCCAGGGGAAGGCGGCGGACGTCTATCTCCTCCCCCAGGTGCTCCCGCACCAGCTCCACCGTCTCCTGGATGATGGTGAGGTTCCTCAGCCCCAGAAAGTCCATCTTCACCAGGCCCACCCGCTCGGCCGAGTGCATCTCAAACTGTGTGACCCGCATGGTGCTCTCTTTCTGGGTCTCCAGGGGAACGTACTCCTCCAGCGGCCGGTCGGCGATGAGCACTCCGGCGGCGTGGACCCCGGAGTGGCTGGGCAGACCCTCAAGCTTTTTGGCCTCGTCAAGCAGTCGCCTCACCTGCTCGTCGCCCTGGTAGCGCTCCCGCAGTTCGGGGCTCTGTTCAATGGCCTCCTCAATGGTTACGTTCCAGCCCCTGACCAGCTTGGTGATGCCGTCCACGAACTGGAAGGGCAGTCCCATTACCCGCCCCACCGCCTTGATGGCGGCGCGGGCCTTGAGGCGGTTGAAGGTGATGATCTGGCTTACCCGGTCCTCGCCATACTTCTCCACCACATACTCAATCACCTCGTCGCGCCGCTCCTGGCAGAAGTCAATGTCAATGTCGGGCAGGCTCTCCCGCTCCGGGTTTAAGAAGCGCTCAAAGAGCAGGCCGAAGCGAAGTGGACAGAGGTCGGTTATCTCCAGACAGTAGGCCACCAGCGAGCCGGCCGCCGAGCCCCTGCCCGGGCCCACCGGGATACCCCGCTCACGGGCCGCCCGCACAAAGTCCTGCACCACCAGGAAGTAGCCCGCATAGCCCTTGGAGATGATCACCTGAAGTTCGTGCTCCAGACGCTCCACCACCACCCGGGGAAGGCGCTCGGCCCCCTCCACCTGCCTGACATCCTCCGGCAGGCCCTCCTCTCCCACCGGGGCAAGGGCCTCCCCGCCCAGTTCCTCCGGGTCCAGGTGCTTCGCCTGATGGTCGCGGATGTAGCGGTTGACCGCCCCCCGGTAGGAGAGACGCCGAAGGTAGGCGGCCAGGTCATCCTCTGCCAGTCCCTCCTGGGGAGGAACCTTAAAGACGGGAAACTTGGGCCTACCCAGCTCAAGCTCCAGGTCCACCAGCTCGGCTATCTCCCCTGCCGTCTCCAGCGCCTCGGGCAGGTCGCCAAACAGCGCCTCCATCTCCTCCAGGGACTTGAGATAGAACTGGTCACTGCCGTAGCTCAGCCGGTTGGGGTCGTCCAGCGTCTTGCCGGTGGCGATGCAGAGGGCGATGTCGTGGGTGTGGGCGTCTTCGGGGCGAACGTAGTGACAGTCGTTGGTGGCAACCAGCCTTACCCCCTTGCGCCGGGCCAGCTCCACCAGCCACTGCCTGTATTCCCGCTCCTCGGGCAGGCCGTGGTCCTGGACCTCGGCAAAGAAGCGCTCCTGCCCGAAGATGGAGAGCAGGCGGTCAAACATCTCCTCCGCCTTGCCGAGCTCGCCGCTTCTGAACAGGCGAGCAACCGGGCCGTTGAGGCAGGCGGTGGTGCAGATGAGCCCCTCTTTGTGGGCCTCAAGTACCTCAAGGTCAATGCGCGGCTTATAGAAGAATCCCTTCAGGTGGGCGATGGTGGTAAGGCGAAGCAGGTTTTTGTAGCCGTCGCGATTGAGGGCGATGAGCAGCAGGTGGCTGGACGACTTGTCCACCGCCGGATCGCGGTCGGCGATGGTGCGCTGGGCCAGGTAGGCCTCCACCCCGATGATGGGCTTTAGCCCCGCCTCCCGCATGGCGTCGTAGAACTCAATCACCCCATAGAGGGCGCCGTGGTCGGTGATGGCGTAGGCTCCGAAGCCCAGCTCCTTCACCCGCTCTACCGTCTGGTGGATCCTGGCCAGACCGTCAAGCAGGGAATACTCGGTGTGGTTGTGGAGGTGGGCGAACTTCACCTCGGCCTATGGTAGGGAATCCGCCCCCTCTGTCAAGGAGGGAAGGGAGCACAAGACCCAGTCGCCAAGAGCGCGGTCCGAGACTGAGGTGAAGGGGAAACCGAAGCTCAGGTCCACCTCCCCTCCCGGCGGGCTCGGGAGATGCTTCCCACAGGAGGGGAGGTGTCTGTCTGCTCTCTTTCGGGCTAGCCCAGCTTGGGCCGGGCCTTGTCCACCTTGAGGGTTCTGCCCTGGTAGTCCTTGCCGTTGAGGGCGTTTATGGCCTGCTCAGCCTCGTGAGAGTTGTCCATCTCAACGAAGCCGAAGCCGCGACTGCGACCGGTCTCCCGGTCCCGAATGACCTTCGCACTGCTCACCGCTCCGTAGGCGGCGAAGAGGTCGTGAAGTTCCTCGTCCCCCATGTCCCAGGGGAGGTTTCCAACGTAGATGTTTGTCACGAAAGCGTTCCTCGTTCCTTGAAGTTACCTAGGTGCCCCAGGCGGATCTTTCCGTTCAGACGGGGAAAACCAGAGAGCCCGCAAGCTGTTTTCTCGTTCGTCCTTCCCGGGCCGATTCGTCCCGAAGCGCTCCCTATCCTACCACGATCGGCGGACAAATGGCCTAACCAGTTGTGCAAATCTAGCTAGGGGGCAAGTGGGCGAGGGGGGACTCGAACCCCCACTCCCTTGCGGGAACTGGGTCCTAAGCCCAGCGCGTCTGCCAATTCCGCCACTCGCCCAGGGGGTCAAATTAGATATACCACCTGCCGCCCCGCCTCCA
>JALSIF010000099.1 GCA_026981635.1 bacterium
CCGCAAGTTCGGGCTGGTCCAGGGCGGCCACCACCACCTGGGTGGGCAGCCGGTCAAGCCAGCCCTCCTCCAGCCATTCCCGGTGGCGAAGCTCCACCACCACCTGCCAGGGGGAAAAGGTTTCGGCGATCTGCCAGATGCGTTCCACCTCCGCCTCCCCCGGGGTGTAGGCGTGGGCAAACTGGGCCAGGATGAACCTGAGGCCGTCGCCCAGGGCATGGCAGGCCTTGAGGAAGGCCTCGATCTCCTCTTCGCTGGGGGGACGGCTCCTTCGGTGGGTAAATCCCCGCCAGAGCTTGAGGCTGAAGGTAAAGCCGTCTCCCGCCTGGCGGCGGAGGGACCTCATGGTGGAGGGGGAGGGGATGCGGTAGAAGCTGAAGTTGAGCTCGGTGAGGGTGAAGTAGCGGGCATAGAAGGAGAGCCGCTCCCAGCCGGGAAGGTCCTGGGGATAGAACTTGCCGTGCCAGAAGCGGTAGGAGTAGCCCGAGGTGGAGAGGTGGACCCTGACCCTGGAGCTCACGTGGAGAGCTTAGCGTGCCAGCACTGCTGCCTGTGGCGGAATACTCAGAGACGCATAAGCGTCACGGCGAAAAAATTCTCTCACCTCAGGGCTGCCAATTTCCACGAGCTGGGCCTTTTCTCGTCCCAATTCCGGTTATAAGCCCCTAGGTATAGCGAGGAGGCAGGCAGATGGATAAGTTGAGAGCGGACCCGAGGGGATGGTTCAGGGCAGGGGTATCGGTTGGTTTTGTGGCCCTGCTTGTGGGGCTGGCGGGGTGCAACCCCCGGCCCACCCTGGATGCGGACAAGCTCATTCGGGAGGGGAAGATCACCGCCCCGCCGGAGGTGGCCGAGAGGGTGATCTCCGAGTTCAACCGGATGCTTGCCCAGCGGCCACCCCAGCCCCAAAACCGGGTTTCAGTTAGCTTTTGGGGCAAGCCCAATTATGACCCTTGGGAGGGTTTCAGCTTCCACTTCTCCCTACCGGGGGACGGCAACGACGACTTTCGGGTGGACTTCTCCGATGTGGTGGTGCTGGTGAACAACTACGGCAAGGTGGTGGAAGCGGAGGAGGAGGACAAACGGGCCAACCCTCTCATGGATGAGAACGGTGATGGGGTGGTTGACTCGTTGGAGATGGTCTCTCTGGTGGAGAACTTTGATGCCGAGCTTACCGGCTTTGAGGTACGGGCGGGTCCGGCAAACCCGCCCACCGAGGTGGTAAGCACCATAAGCTGGCAGCAGGGAATTCCACCCGAGGTCAGGGTGGTGATGTGGGACCGCTTTGAGGCAACTGTCCCCCTGCCCTGGGAGGCGCGCTACGTGCAGGTGGTTCCCCTGGGCAGGGGAGGGGAGCCGGACCTGGACAACGCCTCGCCGGTCTATGACCTGAACAGCGCACAGGTCTTCCACCGCTTCCCACCGGGCTACCAGATCGGGGAGAACGAGGTCTCCCTGGTGGTAAACGACCTTGAAACCGGCATCGCCCAGCCCTACGATCCGGAGACCCACAGCTTCACCGTGGAGAGTGGCCGGGCCTACGCCTTTACCGTGGTCTCCGGGCCGGTCGCCCCCGACTTTTCCGGCAACACCGACTATCCCCATGAGCATCCCCACGCGGTGGCCAACTCTGCCGCCACCATCTTCTGGCCCCACGGGATGCTTGACCTGGTGACCGAGGATCTGCCCTACACCGAGGCAAACGAACAGGCAAGCTTCATTGATGTGGGCTTTCGGGGCGAGCTTCCCGGTGGCTTCTTTGATACCGACAACGGGGTATACGACCTGGCCAATGAACCCACCCTGGGCGGTCTCAACATGTTTGCCCAAAACATCGGTCTGCTCCCCAAGGAGCGGGAAATCAACTTCGGCCGTGACACCTGGCGTTCCCTAGATGGGGGCCAGACGGTGGAGGAGCTTTCCAATGTGGACTACCTGAGCTTTGCCACCCTGATCAGCCGCCCCCAGGAGGACATCGCCCTTACCCGCCCCGGTGCGCTGCTCAACGTGGTGCTGGAGGTGAGGGCAGCGGCGGGCGAGGAGTTTGGGGTGGGATTTATTGATGCCATCTACATGGTAGGAATGCGCATGCGCCGGGGTGACTACGACCAGCCAGAAAGCTTCATCACCTGGATCGCAAACCGCTTTGAGGAGCGGCGCATCCCCAACCTAAAGGACATCAATCTCATCGTGGTTCCCTCCGGGGGAGCCGCCGGAGAAAACCTGAACTAGTCACCACCAAGCCTGTCTCCCCCGCAACTGGGGCGCCTTTTGCCGGGCGCCCCTTATTTTTTGGCTAGTCCCTCTCTCATCCGGTAGGCGTCCAGGGTGTTTAGGAGCAGCATGGCCACCGTAAGGGGTCCCACCCCGCCGGGAACCGGGGTGATCCAGCCGGCCACGCTTCTTACCTCCTCAAACTTCACATCTCCCACCAGACGCTTCCGCTTCCTGCCCCCCTCCTCCACCTCAATCTGGGTGATGCCCACGTCCACCACCGCCGCCCCCGGCCTTACCATCTCGGGGCCGATAAGGCCCGGCCTGCCCACCGCCGAGACCAGAATGTCGGCCTGGCGGGTGAGGGTGGGAAGATCTCGGGTGCGGCTGTGGCAGATGGTCACCGTGGCGCTGCGGCTAAGCATCAGCAGGGCCAGCGGGCGGCCCACGATCAGGCTTCGCCCGATTACCACCACGTGGGCGCCCTCAATGGGCACCCGGTACTCGGTGAGGGCGTGGAGGATGCCCCGCGGGGTGCAGGAGACGAAGCGGGGTGTCCCTTTGGCCAGAAGGCCGAAGTTCTCCGGATGGAGACAGTCCACGTCCTTCTCCGGGTCAATTGCCCAGCTCACCGCGTGGGGGTCAATGTGGTCGGGAAGAGGGAGCTGGACGATGATCCCGTCCACCTCCGGGTCGCGGTTTAGCTGGTCCACCGCGGCGATGAGCTCCTGCTGGGAGACGGTGGCGGGAAGCCTTATGTGCTCAGAGCGGATACCGCACTCGCGGCATGCCCTGACCTTGTGGCTCACGTAGGTGGTGGAGGCGGGAATCTCCCCCACCTGGACAACGCTCAGTGCGGGGGGCCTTCTGCCCTGCCTGATCCACTCCCCTACCGTCTGGGCGATCTTATGGCGAAGCCCCTGAGCAAGGGCTTTGCCGTCAATTACCACCGCCCCCTGGGGCTGGCTTCCTTCTTCCTTTTCCCCCACGGCGGGGTCCATTATCCCCCTTTGCTAGTCGCCCTGCTCAAGCTTTTTTAGGAGCTCTCTTAGCTCCTCGGTCATCATGGGTTGGGTCTCAATCTCAGGCGAGCCCACCGGGTAGGTAGCGAGATAGATCTCCATGGTGCGCATCAGGGGTTCAAGGTCGGGCTTTTCTGCCTCCAGCATCTGCTGGTAGATCTTTTTGGCGTCCTCGGGGCGGTTTAGCACCGTGTAGAGCTGGTAGATCAGAGCGGCTGCCCGGGCCCCCAGGGGATCGTCCAGATCAAACTGGTAGAGGCGACTGCGTAGGTAGCGCAGGGCGCGGTCGCGGTCGGCTGGCCGCTCGGCCAGAAGCCTGGCCTTCCAGTAGACGATCAGTGGGTGGTTCTCTCCCAGCTTCTTGGCGGCGGTGAGGAGGTAGCGGCGGAAGCGGGCATAGTCGGATCTCACCAGCTCGGGCAGGATGCGAAGCATGAGGCTTGTGAGGTCTTGTTCGCCTAGCTGCCAGATGCGGCTTTCATAGCGGTTTAAAAGCTGCCAGTTTTTAAGCTCTACCAGGCTTACCACCAGCATGTAAACTCCCTGGGCGTCCAGCCCCACCGTCTTCTCCAGCTCCAGGGTCATGGCCACCGCATTGGAAAAGTTCCCCCGCAGGAACTCGGCCTTGGCCTGGGAGTAGCGGCTGAGGCTGGTGATCAGGCTGGGCAGGGCGTA
>JALSIF010000100.1 GCA_026981635.1 bacterium
AGCGCTGAATCGGTTGGCGGGCGGGCCAGCGCTGCTGGTCCTGGAGTACCGCCGGCTGGGGTGGAGCTCCCCCACCGGGACCGTCAGGGTCAAACTGCTGGTCAAAGCCGAAGGGCAGGTTGGTTGCCCGGCCAAAGTTGGGGTTGGTAGCGCTGGGGGGCGGCTGCCAGCCGGGGTTGGGCTGGGTGGGGAAGGGGTTGGAGCGGAAGGTGTTCAGCTGGACCCAGGTGTTGGCCGGGTAGGCCTCGCCCAAGTTTATTCCATCGGCAAAGGGCCCCAGGCTGTCGGCGTAGGCCCCAATGTCTTCCTCATCGTCGGTAAAGGCCACCCGAATGGCCCAGGCGGCATCGTTGCGGCTTACCGTCCTTACCAGGTTGCCTGCCGCATCCACCACCTCACCGCCGAAGATGAAGACCACCCCGCTAGGGTGGCCCAGCACCACCGGGTGGACCCGACCGCCCGGTGGGCTGGTCGGGTTCATGGGTGGAGTGGTGTCAAACATATGCTTTAGGGCCCCCTGGGGCGGGTTGGCGTTGAACTTGCTGGCAAAGTAGTCCAGCTCCGGGTCATGGGTGACGATGGGGATCCAGTCGGAGAAGACGCTGGAGCCGTTGGCGTCGGTCACACCTAGCCGCACCACCTTCATGGTCCCGGTGTTGTTGGCAAAGTGGAATTGGGGGTTGGGCTTGGTGCTGGTCATCGGCACCACGATGGAGGCAGGATCAAGGGGAGCGATCTCATCCGGTACATCCACCTCACCGTCCTGGTCAATGTCGTTCCACCGGTTGACCACCCAGTTGTAGATGAAGGGTGCTTTGCCGCCGGTAACGATGGAGGTAAAGCTGGAGATGAAGGGAACCGCCGACTCGGTGATGTCAGCAGTGATCGTCACCTCCAGCGGCTGCTCCTCCACCACGTCCACGATGACCGGCGCAGAGGTGGTGATTTGACCGGCCGCATCTTTCACCGTCACCCGGACGAAGAAGCGTCCGGTCTGGATATAGGTGTGGGAGACGGTGGAGTTGGGCTGGAAGTCAAGGTTGGTGCCGTCTCCAAACTCCCAGGCGAACATGTAGGGGGACTGACCACCCGAGACCGCCGCGGTGAAGTCAACCGTGAGCGGAGCCTGGCCGATGGTGGGGCTGGCGTTGAGGGAGATGGTAAGCCCCTGAACACTCAGCGTCAGGGGTAGGGTGGCGGTCGCCTTGCTCCCCCTCCCATCAGTCACCGTCAGGGTTACGTTGTGCACCGGGATGGGAGGAGTTGAGGGGTCCCCGTCATGGTCGGTGGGAGTGCCGGCAGTGGTGAAGGTGTGCTGAGGGTTGGCCACGAAACTGTCGGGGATACCGTCCCCCTCAAAGTCCCACTCGTAGCTGTAGGGAGGTTCACCGCCAATCACCGCCGAGCGGAAGGCCACCGTCGTCGGCACCACTCCGGCGCTGAAGGGATTGCCCTCCAGGTCAAAGGCGGCAATCCTCACCTCAAAGCCCGGTGGGCGGGGAATGGGGCGGTCGTCCACGAAGATGGAGATGGAGGCTTCCCCTACCCTCCCCTGAGAGTCAATGATTACCACCCTGACTACGGTGGAAGTGGTGAAGGTGTGGTGGGGACTGGGCAGGGTGGAGTCCACCGTGGTGTCAGTAAAGCCGTCAAAGTACCACTGGTAGAAGTAGGGCGGATCCCCACCCAGGGGAACGGCACTGAAGTTCACCGTAAGCGGGCTGGGACCCGAGGTCTGGTCAGCACTGATGCGCACGGCAAAGCTGGCCTGGGGAGATGAACCGCCACCAGGGTGCTGCTGGGGGGTCTGACCAGGTGAAACTGCGCTGGAGCCACCACCCCCACCACAGGAGGCGAGCAGAACTGCTCCCAATACAAGCGCAAGGTAGACCGGGTTCACTCTCATCCTTTTGTCCTCCTGTCCGATTTGGGCGCTCCCGGGAAGCCTCAGCCTCTCCCTCGTTAAGTTACCCAGCTTAAGATGGGATAAAACCCGGCCCGCGCCCCAGTGGAGTTAGACTCACTATTTGGAAGCGCGTTCCAGGTATTCTCCCGTGGTCGAATCAACCTTAATCTTATCACCCACCTTGATAAACAGCGGCACCCTCACCTCCACTCCGGTCTCAAGCCTCGCCGGTTTCATGGCGGTTCCGGAGGCGGTGTCCCCCTTCACCCCCGGCTCGGTCTCCACTACCTCCAGCACTACCGCCTTGGGCAGGTCCACCCGCAGGACGCTTCCCTCGTGGAGGTGGAGGGTGCAGACGGTCCCCTCGGCGAGGAACTTGGCCTGTTCGCCGATGATCGATTCGTCAACTGGGATCTGGTCGTAGGTCTCCTGGTCCATGAAGACGAAGGAGCTTCCATCCCGGTAGAGAAACTGCATCGGGCGCTGCTCAACGAAGACGTCTTCAATCTTTTCTGAGGTGTTGCCGAAGGTGCGCTCAAAGATGGCCCCGGTGCGAAGGTTTCTTAGCTTGGCCCTGACAAAGGCCGGTCCCTTGCCCGGCTTGATGTGCTGAAACTCCAGGATCTGGAGCAGCTCGCCGTCGTAGCGGATCACCATGCCGTTCTTAAAGTCGTTCGGTGTGATCATGGCATTGGTCCTCCCGGGAGGCCCCCAAGGGGCCCAGAGATGCTACCCCCCCACGATGGTCAGCTCATCGGTGAGGGAGTTTAGGTTGTCCACTCCGTCCTCCCTGACCAGGACCAGGTCCTCAATCCGGATGCCCCCCTCTCCCTCAATGTATATACCGGGCTCAATGCTCATCACCGCCCCCGCCGGCACCTCCAGGTCACCCGTCTTGGCGTAGCGGGGCGGCTCGTGGACCTCAATCCCCAGCCCGTGGCCCAGGCCGTGGCCAAACTTGTCGCCAAAGCCGGCCCTTTCAATGATCTCCCGCGCCACCCGGTCAACCTCCTTTCCCACCATGCCCCCCTTGGCGTAGGCCATGGCGGCGTCCTTGGCCTCCTTGACGATGCGGTAGATCTCCTCCCAGCGAGGCGGGCACTCCTTATAGAAAACGGTGCGGGTCATGTCGGAGCAGTAGCCGTCCACCACGCAGCCCAGGTCAAAGGTGAGCGGTGCGCCGGGGACAAGCTTCTGACTGGTGAAGGTGGCATGGGGCATGGCCGAGTTGGGACCGCTCGCAACGATGGGGCTGAAGGCGGCCCGGGTGGCTCCCTTGCGACGGATGCGGTACTCGTACTCGGCGGCGCGATCGGCCTCGGTCACATGGTCATCGCAGAGGGCATAGAGCTCCTCCAACACCTCCTCGTTTAGGCGGATGGCCCGGCGGATGAGCTCCACCTCGCCGGGCTCCTTCACCATGCGCAGGTTCTCCACCAGCATGCGGGTGGGGCGAAGCTCAATCCCCTCAAGCTT
The DNA here is from genome assembly GCA_026981635.1 of bacterium. Taxonomy (GTDB): domain Bacteria; phylum 4484-113; class 4484-113; order JALSIF01; family JALSIF01; genus JALSIF01. The sequence goes on from JALSIF010000100.1 coordinate 3,383, forward strand.
TTCGCTTAGCCGCTGGTGGAGGGAGAAGGAAACATGGTCGGCCTCAAACCCAAGCGGACTGATCCTTACCTTCTGGGCAAGCTCATTGAGGGACTTCTCCATCGGGACGTTGGTGTTGTCAACGATGGCTGCACCCTCAACCTCGTATTTGACACGCTCCAGGTAGCGGCTGTCGGTGAAGAAGAAGTTCTCCTGCGGGGTGACCACCAGAAAGGCGGTGGTGCCGGAAAAGCCGGTGAGATAAAAGATGTTGGGCAGGTTGGTTATGAGCAGGGCCGCAAGCCCCTGCTCGGCAATGGCCTCACGCAGGCTGCTGATCCGGCGAGCTCGGTTGATAACCGGTTCTGAGCTTTCCCCCACGGGAGGGAAATCTTATCAGACGGCCGCCTCTCCTCAGTCGCGCATCATGCCACCGGTCTCCCCACCCCAACCCACGGGGTGCTTCTGGATGATCTCCTTCTGCTTCCTGTCCTCCTCGATAAGCTCCTCACCCAGGGCCTTGAGGGA
>JALSIF010000101.1 GCA_026981635.1 bacterium
GGGAGTGGCCGGGGCGGGGGAGGTGGCCTTGGCCGCTTCCTTTCCCCCGCTGGTGGTGCGAACCGCATCGGTCTCCACCATGGCCACCACCTCAACCATCTCCCGCCCGCCGATCAGGCCCAAAAGGCCCCCCTTGCGGAAGCGGCGGGTGTGGATCTTGGCGCCGGGACCGAGCTGCTGGCGGATCTCCCTCAGCAGCCGGGGCAGCTCGCTGGCCGGTTCTTCGTAGCGTTTGATCCTCAGTGCCATGGGCTAGCCCTCCCCAGCTCTAGGCTCTCCTTCGCTCCCCATGTCGGGGGGGACATCCACCACCGCTATGGTCTTGATGTCCACCCCGGGTTCTATTTCGCTGAAACTCACTACCGCCGCCCCCTCGGCGATGCGCCGGGCGATCTTTGCTACGTAGGGGCGAATCCTGGGCCCCACTAAGAATAACGGAGTGTAGCCCTGATTGACCATCCGGCTAGCCACCACTTCCATCGCCTCCAGCATCCGGCGAAGATAACTGGGAGAGAGCACCGTCATGGTCCCCTCCGGGGTCTGGCGCAGGGAATCGGCGATGCGCTGTTCAAGCTGGGGGGAGAAGGTGGCCACCATCAGGGTGCCGCTCTCGTCCAGGTAGCCGGCCACGATTTGGCGGCGCAGGGCCTGACGCACCTTCTCAATCAGGAAGTCGGGATCGTCGCTCTCTGCCCGGTGCTGGGCGAGGGCCTCAATGATCAGGGGCAGGTTGCGGATGGAGACCCGCTCCTCCAAAAGACCCCTGAGCACCGTGGTGAGCAGCTCCAGACTTACCCGCTCGGGGACGATGCCCTCCACGGCGGCGGGACGGTTTTCCCTCAACTGGTCAACCAGCTCCTTTACCGCCTCGCGGGTAAGCAGCTCAGGAGCATGGCGCTTGATCACCTCGGAGAGGTGGGTAGTGAGCACGGTGGTGGGATCAACCACGGTAAAGCCCATTGCCTCCGCCTTCATCCGCATCTCCGGCTCAATCCAAAAGGCCCTGAGGCCAAAGGCGGGCTCGGTGGTCTCAATCCCTTCAATATCTACTCCCTCCTGTACCGGATTCATGGCCAGGTAGCGGTCAATCACCAGGCTTCCCTTGGCCACCGGCGTCCCCTGGACCTTGATCACATATTCCCCCTGGTCCAGGGTGATGTTGTCCCGGATGCGGATGGGGGGAACGATGAAGCCCAGGCTGAGAGCGATCTGGCGGCGCAGGTTGGCGATGCGATCTAGCAGGTCACCCCCCTGCTCCTTGTCCACCAGGGGGATGAGGCCGTAGCCGATCTCAAGCTCCAGCGGGTCAACCTGGAGCAGGCCGGCCAGTTCCTCCTGGGGGGTGGGGGCGGTCTTTTCCTCCTCGGCCTCCTCCTTCTGTGGGCGCAGGGCTCGCTCCACCTCCAGCCGGGTCTGGTAGAAGGCGGCCCCGGCCAGGCCGAGGGCAAAGGCGGCCAGCACCAGCTTGGGCATACCGGGGATGAGGGCCATAAAGAGCATCACTCCACTGGCCACATAGAGCACCCGGGGAACCTGGCCCAGCTCCACGACGGCTGCCTCGCCCAGGGTGCGCTCGTCGGCCTGCTTGGTTACCATGAGCCCGGTGGCGGTGGAGACCATGAGGGCAGGGATCTGGGCCACCAGACCATCGCCGATGGTGAGCTGGGTAAAGACCTGGGCTGCCTCCCCCAGGGTCATCCCGTGGACCATGGTGCCCACGATGAGGCCCACGATGATGTTGATGAAGACCAGAAAGATGGCCACCACCGCGTCGCGCTGGACGAAGCGGCTGGCACCGTCCATCGCCCCGAAGTAGTCGGCCTCCCGCTCCAGCTCCCGGCGCCGGCGGCGCGCCTCCGCCTCGTCAATCAGGCCGGCGTTGAGGTCGGCGTCAATGGAGAGCTGCTTGCCGGGCAGGGCGTCCAAGGTGAAGCGGGCGGCCACCTCGGCGATGCGCTGGGAGCCGAAGGCGATGACGGCAAAGTTTATGACCACGATGATGATGAAGATGGCGATGCCGATGGTGTAGCCCCCGCCGGCGAGGACGAAGGAGCTGAAGGTCTGGATGAACTTACCCGCGTAGGCATCGGTGAGGATGGCCCGGGTGGTGGCAACATTTAGGAAGAGGCGGTAGATGGCCAAAAGCAGGATCAGGGAGGGGAAGCTGGTGAAGTCCAGCGGGGACTTCACATACATGGTGAGGATGAGGACCAGGATGGCAAGGGAGATGGAGAGGGCGATAAAGGCGTCCAGCATCCAGCTGGGCCAGGGGACGATGAAGATGGCGATGCCCAGGATGACCAGCAGGGGGACGCTCAGCTCCCGGAGCATTGAGGCGCTAGGCAGGGAGAGGCTCAGGGCAGGGCGATCGCCAGCCACGGGCTAATTCTATCCCATATCCCTGGGCTTGCTAGACCGCCAGGGTGGAAAGCTTCTTCATCAGCTTGGGGTCGGTGCGAGCCACCAGCGCCAGCACCTCGGCCACCGCGGCGAAGAACTCGGGGGGGATGGCCTGGTCAACCTCCACCTGGTGGTAGAGGGCGCGGGCCAGCTCGGGGTTGCGGTGGAGGGGGACGTGAAACTCGCGGGCGACCTCAATGATCTTCAGTGCCCGAAAGTCCATCCCCTTGGCCACCACCACCGGGGCGTCCCGCTCCGGCTCATAGAGCAGGGCGACGGCGTAGTGTTCCGGGTTGGTGATCACCACATCGGCCTCCCTGACCCGGCCGAGCTGGCGGCGAAAGACGAGCTCCCGACCCAGCTCGCGGATGCGCCGCTTGATCAGGGGATCGCCCTCCAGCTCCCGGCGCTCCTGCTTTACCTCGTACTTGGTCATGCGAAGGGACTTTTCGTACTCGTAGCGCTGATAGAGGTAGTCCACGATGGAAAGAAGCACCAGGGTCAGGCTCATGGCCAGGCCCATCTTGATGGCCACCGTGCCAGCAAAGACCATCGCCTGGGTGGGGTCGGTAAAGGAGAGCAGGGCGAAGTGCTGGAGGTTTGCCCTGAGCATAAGAAAGCCGACCACTCCCACCAGGACCACCTTTAGCAGGTTCTTAGCCAGCTCAAAGGCGCCCCGGATAGAGAAGATGCGTTTGATGCCCTCAACCGGGTTTAGCCGCTCAAGCTTTGGGGTGATGGGGTCGCTGGAGAATAGGAAGCCCACCTGGCCCAAGGAGGCGATCAGGGAGAGGAGAAAAGCGGCGGCAAGGTAGGGGGACATGATGACGAGGCCGCGCAGGATTAGGTCGGAAAAGAGGGAGATCACCCCACCGGTAGAAAAGTCGCGGTAGAAGCCGGCTCCCCACAGCCCCTGGGTGATGGCCAGGATGCCGGCGGTGGTAAAGCCGGCGGCCAGGATGAGCAGGCCGAACATCCCTAGCAGGGCGATGGAGGAGCTGAGATCCTGGCTGCGGGCCACCTGCCCCTTCTCGCGGGCCTTTTCCTTGCGCCGGGGGGTGGCAGGCTCGGTGCGATCAGCGTCGGCCATCCCCTACATCCTAACCCCTCCAGAGAGAGTGAGGGGTCAGCTCTTGAAAACTTCGCCCACGTTGATAACCCCGGCGTCAAGCTTGGTGACGCGGGACTTTAGCTCGTTGTCGTTGGTGACTACAAATATCTGGTCAGAGCCCCGTTCAACAAGCTCTTCGGCGACCTGCTGAACCTTCGCCGGATAGCCCTCCAGGGCGTGGCGGTCACCCTTGATGTACTTCACCAGGTCAACGATGAGGTTGTCCGCCTTGTCCTTCTCCCCTGGGGTTCCACCGGCAAAGATCACCTGAATGTCGTATCTGGTGGTTACCCCGGTCTCATGGAAGCTGTCAAAGACCACCACATAGCTTCCGGGGATCTGGGAGGCGAGAAAGTCCAGGTCGGAGATGAGCAGGTCGCGGGTGGTGCGAAGCTCGTGGTGATCCTTCCTTTCCAGGTAGCGCCTGACGTTGCCTATGGCGTTGTAGCCGTCAAAGATGAGCAGGGGGGTGATGTATTTCATTTGGAACTGCTTTCTGAGGTAGTCCAGGTTGAAGAATTGGAGCCGGTCCTGGTCGCTAATCAGAGTGGGGAGCTCTTTGCTCGGAGCACCCTCGCTTAACTTCTCCTCCGCTCGCTGGAGGAGGGTGGGGTGCTTTTCCCTGATTAGGTCCAGCTCCTGTTTGTAGGTTCTGAGCTGGTCCCTAAGCTGATTGAGCTCCCGCTGGACGCCATTTAGTTCACACTTAAGCTTGGTCAGGTCCTCCTGGGTGTAGAGGTTTTGTTCCGGCGTCGGCTCCACCCCTTCGCTTTTGAGGTGCTTGCGGATACGGTCCATCACCTCGGCGATGGGCTTTCTCTCCTCAAGCTGGAGGGATACCTCCTGGATCTCCTTGTTTAGATCCTTTTCTTTCTTTTCTAGTTCGTCTCTACGCCTAGACTTGCTTCTAATAATTTCTAAGAATTTGACCAAGTCTTCCACATCCTCAGGATATATCTTTGTTGGACGATTTGGTTTCTCTGCTACCGACATCTCTCACTACCTCCTTTGTGCTCATCTTGGGTTGAGGATAGTATATCACACTTTCAGCCGCTCTATTCTACTGCTGGCTGTGGGGTTTTTATCTCCTCCCCTTCCCCCAGGGCCAGTTTCTCTACCACCGCTGCACCCACCGCATCGCCCCAGATATTTACCGTGGTGCGGCTCATGTCCAGGATGCGATCCACTCCCAGGATGATGCCGATCCCCTCAAAGGGCAGGCCCACCGCCGAGAGGACTATGGTCATGGTGACCAGGCCGGCAGAAGGCACGGCGGCGGCGCCGATGGCGGCCAGGGTGGCGGTGATAAAGACCACCACCTGCTGATCAAAGGTCAGGTTTACACCGGTGAGCTGGGCGATGAAGAGGACCGCTACCGCCTCGTAGAGGGCGGTGCCGTCCATGTTGACGGTGGCTCCCACCGGGCAGACGAACTCCACCGCCTCCGCCCTGACCTTGGCCCGATCGCGGGCTCCCTCCATGGTGAAGGGGAGGGTGGCGGCACTGGAGGAGGTGGAGAAGGCGGTAAGGATGGCGGTAGTCATGGCGCGGGCAAACTCCAGCGGGCTGCGGCCGGTGATGAGCCTCAGGATCAGGGGGAGGACGATGGCCCCGTGGATGATAAGGCCGAGGATCACGGTGGCCATGTAGAGGGGCAGGTCAAAGAGGGGGCGCAGGCCACTTTTGGCCACCAGGGTGATGATGAGGGCAAACACCCCCACCGGGGCAACCTCCATCACCCAGCTCACCACCTTCATCATCACTTCGTTCAGGCCGGTGAAGAACTGGCGCAGGGTGTCGGCGGGCCTTCCCACCGCGATGATCCCGATGGCCAGAAGCAGGCTGAAGAAGATGAGGGCGAGCACATCCATCCGGGCGAGGGCCTCGGCCGGGTTGGTGGGGATCATGGAGAGGAGGATCTCGCTGATGGGGCGGGGGCCCTGGCGTACGATCTCAGGAAGTTCGGCCGCCGCCACCTCCATGCCGGCCCTGCCCGGGTGGATCAGGTTGACCAGTACCAGGCCCAGGAAGACGGCGATGCCGGTGGTGGTGAGGTAGTAGGCCGCGGTAACTACCCCTAGCTTGCCCAGCCGCCGGCCTCCCCCCACACTGGTCACCCCGTGGATGATGGAGGCCACCACCAGGGGGACAATGATCATCTTGAGCAGGCGGATAAAGATCTCCCTTGGGGGAAAGAAGACCTCGTTTAGAAAGGGGAGCAAATGTTCTCCGTAGAGGCCAGCTGCAACCGCCACCATCACCGCGAGTGTGAACATGAAGAGGATGCGGAAGGTGAGGCTTTTTCTTAGCTTCAGGGCGAGGTAGAGGTCGAGGGCGATGATTAGCAGGAGAAGGCCGAGTGCGAGGGCGATCCCCATGGCCTAAGTCTAGCCGAGCAGCTTGGCCATCTCCTCCGGCGGCTCGCCGATGGAGTCGGCAAAGCCAGAGAGGGCGCGGCCGAAGATCTCCGCGTCGGGCTCCTTTAAGAGTGCGAAGGCCACCAGCTCGGGCGGGGTTCCCTGCTCGTCGTAGAACTTCCTTGCCGCCCCGGTCATCAGACGGGCGCACTGGTCCAGGGGAAAGCCGCCTACGCCGGTGCCGATGGCGGGAAAGACGATGGAGGAAAGGTTGTGATCTCGGGCAAGCCGAAGGCTGGAGAGGGTGGAGCGCTCAATCAGCTCGGCGCTGGTTCTAAGGTCCTGGCCCATGCCGGCGGCGTGGATCACGTGGCGGGCGGGGAGATTCCCTGCCGTGGTGATCACCGCCTCGCCCGGCTCAATGGGGCCTTGAGCCACCGCCTCCCGCTCAATCTCCGCCCCGCCGGCCCGCTTGATGGCCCCGGCCACCCCGGCCCCCATCCATAGACCTGAGTTGGCCGCGTTGACCACTGCATCGGTGCGGGCATGGGTGATATTGCCAGTGTAGGAGACCAGGTAGAGATCGCCGTAGCGATACCATAGCTGCATGGCACGATTCTAGTCCCCGCCGGGAAAGGTGGGAGACTACCCAGCGGGTGTGGGAGGGAGATCCCAGCTCAACTCCACCTCCAGGGCGTCAAGCAGGGGCAGGAGCAGGTTGGGGTCTCCTTGGGGAGGTTGGTACTGATCCTCAAAGAAGCCGTGGAAGTCGCTCCCTCCGGAGACGAGCAGGTTTTCTTCGCTGGCTAGTTCCAGATACTTCTTCCTCTCCTCCTCAGTGTGGCGGCCGTAGAGAGCCTCAATTCCCCTCACCTCCATCCTCACCACTTCCTCCACCACCGGGTCGGGGTAGCGGTGGGGGTGGGCGAGAGCGGTGATGAGCCCTAGCTCGCCTAGGATACCCACCACCTCACGGGTGGCAAGGCGGGGCTTCATCGCTTCCTGGGCGGAGGGATTGTTTACGATGGTGCTCTCGTACCAGGATTTGATCTCGTCGGGAGACTTGATCAGGCCAGATTCCAGGGCGGCCAGGATCACGTGGGCCAGGTGGATGGGGACCCCCCGCTCCTCGGCCTTGGCCTGGATGGAGTGGGGGTCAATGCCGCCGCCAAACTCCCGGTTAAGGTAGCCGATCAGGGCTAGGAAGCGCTGATCGTTGATCTCTCGCAGACGCTGTTCAAACTCCCTCAGGTCGCTTCGCTCAAGGTCTCCGCCAAAGGCCAGGATGTCCACCTGGAGCCAGTCGCTGCCCTCCTCATAGAGGGTGGAGACCTCAATGCCGGATACCGCAGTGAGGGGTGAGCTTTCGGCTGAGCGGAGGAAGCTTCTTGCCCCCTGCCAGGTGTCGTGGTCGGTGGCGGCGGCTAGGCGGAGGCCGGCGGGTAGCAGAACCTGGCTGATCAGTTCGGCCGGCTCGTAGCGACCGTCGGAGTAGCGGGTGTGAAGCTGAAGATCAAACACCGCCTTGCTAGGTTATCCCATCGGTGGGATGTCCAATCAGCCCGGGTCGGGCATAAACTGGGGCATCCCCTTTTCCTCCTCCTCTGCCTGGGTCGTCCTTATCCTCCTCAGGTAGTCCAGGTGGAGCTCCAGGTCATAGGCCTCGTGGTGGGACTTGGCGGTAAGGTAGAGGAGGTAGTGGAGCAGGGGGAGGAAGGGGGCGACGATCATCTCCGCTACCAGGGTGAGCCCCTGCTGGAGAGCAACCTCAACCGGGTTTAGGGGGAGGGCCTGGCCCGTCCAGACCTCGGGCGAGGTGGTTCCGGTGATGAGGGAGATGAGCAGGGAGAAGGGGGTAAGAAGCACCAGCAGGATGAAGTAGACCGCAAGCTGGGCAAGGATCCAGCCGAGGAGGAAGGTAAAGAACATCCCCCGGCCAAGCTCGTGGGCACGCAGGAAGATACGCTTGCTGTCCTCTCCCAGTCTTCCCTCTGTCAGGTAGTCTTCCAGGGCAGCGATGGGGCTGATCAGGTAGTAGCGGATGGAAAGGAGCATCAGAACCACTCCCCAGGCAAACATCCCCATAAAGATGAGGGCGACGGCGATCCCCCCCGCCGGTCCGGTCTGGTTGGTCAGGGGGATAGCGGGCAGGGCGAAGAGGAAGAAGGCTGGGGTGGAGAGGAGAAAGACGGCCACATAGGCCACCTGCCAGCGGAGGTAGCTGCGGCGAACCTGGCGCCAGGCCGAGGCGATGGTGGGCCGACCGCCGCTCATGAGCTCATGGAAGGCGTGAATGCCTGCGATGACCGGCAGGGGGTAGAGGAGGAGCTTTATCACCAGGGCAGTAAGGGCAACCATGATGAGGCCGCCCATCTCGTCCAGCACGAACTGGAAATCGGCCCCCCATAGCAGGCTGTTGCCCAGGTTTATGGTGGGCCTGACCATGACCATGCCGAAGAGCTTGTAGATGAGGGAGGCGGTGAGGGCAAAGGGAAGGATCACTCCCAAGGCGGGGAGAAAGTGGGTGCGGTAGAGGCGGAAGAGGAGGGTGAGTATGTCGCTGGGTGAGGGGGGGCGGCGGAGGGGGAAGGGGTCAGCTTTCCCAGCCACGGGAGACATTCTAGGCCACCTTGCCGGGCAGCAGAAGCAAAGCGGCCATAAGGAGTAGGGCGCTTACCGGATAGACCCAGGGGAGGGTGGCGCGGGTAAGGGAGAAGACCTCCACCCCCAGCACGTCGGCCAGGTAGACGTTGTGGGTGTTGGTGGGGTCGCTTACCCCCTGGATCAGGCCACTGGCAAAGAAGAGGGCCATCAGGGCAAAGGGGGAGTAGCTGCCGGTGGCGAGCATCAGCCCGAGCACTCCGGCGCCCATCCCCCACAGGTTCATGGGGCCGCGAAAGAGGGCCAGAGGAGCGATGACAAGGCCCAAAAGGAGTAACCCAGCATCACCGGCAGGAAGCAGGCTGGAAAGGGAAAGCTCCACCGCATGGCGCACCGGCTCCAGGTCCCTTACCGCGGAGATCAGGGTGCCGATGCCAAGGATGATCACCAGGGCGGGGGCGGTGCTTGCCACTCCCTCAATCAGGCTGCGGGAGGCGGCGTTTATCCGGCGGCCAGCAGGAAGTGCAGTCACCGCCACCGCCAGACCTGCCGCCAGGGCGAGGGGGATGGGGGGTGAGAAGACCTCCCGGCCGGCGGCAAAGCTGAACAGGCGGGGGGAGAAGAGCCAGGCCAGGGGGAGGATGAGGCCGGCAAGCCCGGCCATCAGGGGAGGGATACCGGCGGGGAGAAGGAGACGGGCCAGGGCGACGAACAGGGCGGCAAAGATGAGGCCGTAGCCGGCAAGGCTCAAAAGCAGGGCGAGCGGGCGGGAAAGGCCGAGCAGGTAGAGGATGAGGGCTGAGGCAGCCAGGGCGGCGGCGCCACCTCCCACCAGGAGAAGCTCCCTCCGGCTGGTGCGGTGAAGGTTTAGCCTCACCGAGAGCAGGAAGGTGGCCAGGGCCATGAGCAGGGCACCCAGGGCGGCGAAGGAGACAATGGCGGCCTGGCTCAGCCCCAGCACCGAGATGTAGAGCTGCCAGTTGACCGGGTTCAGTGTCCCGCCCAGGGAGAGGGCAAAGAGAAAGAGGGCACCCGCCCCCAGGGGGGGAAGGCGCAGGGCGCGAAGCAGGGGGAGGGTGAAGGAGGCCACCATGATCACCGCCCCGATCCCGCCGATGACGGTAAAGAGCAGGGCGGTGATGAAGACCACTATAAGGCTGGCGGAGAGCTCGCTGGTGCCGGAAAACTCGGTAGCGAAGCGGACCAGATCGCGGGTAGTGCCGGATAGCTCCAGCGCCCGGGCCAGCGCCCCACCCAGCACCACCGCCACCACCACCTTAGCCAGCATCGCCGGCCCCTCACCGAAGACGGTGACCATCGCCTGGCCGAGGGAGGGCAGGCCGCCGGTGGGCAGGGTGGCGATGAGGGCGATGGCCAGGGCGGCCAGAGGCAGGGCCAGCATGGCGGGCAGCACCCTCCGGTACATGGCCAGAGCGGCAAGGGCGATGACCGCAAGGCTTGCGAAGCTGATCAGCTGGGCGGTGATGGGAGCCATGGGCTAGGCGGCAAGTTCCTCAATCAGGGGGGCGGGGTCAACTCCCCCCAAGCCCAGCTCGGTGAGGAACTGGTCCAGGGTGCGGTCCTGGCCCCGCCGCCACCAGCTGGTGAGCAGCTCCCCCGCCCGGGGGTCAAGGAACCAGCTTTCGCCAAACTGCCGGCTGAGGTAGCGGTTGAGCTGGGCCTCGCCTACCCAGGCCCTGAGGTAGTGGGCAGAGTAGAGGTTCTGGTCCAGGTCGGCGAGATAGCGGCGGGGGTCGTGGTAGAAGCCGGTGGTGGAGGTGAGCAGGTGGCAGTAGAGCTCCGCCAGCTCTTCGCCCAGCTCGGGATCGCGGTGGAACTTAAGCTCATAAACCACCTTGGCCGCGTAGCGGCGCACCATGGTGCGCTTGATGAACCTGAGCCGGGGCATGAGCTGCTCCACCGCCTCCCCATCCAGGCCGGCAATCCCGGTCAGCCAGGCTGGCTTTGCGGTGATGTACTGGAGGAGGAAGGCGTAGAGCTCGTGGAGGGCCGAATCACCCAGCCGGCGCACTTCCAGGGGAAGGTGGGGAGACATGTGGCCGTAGTAGAGCAGGTGGCCCAGCTCATGGAACAGGGTGGAGAGGTCCTGGTAGCCGCCCATGGGACGAAGGATGGCCCGTACATCCCCGGGGACGGAAAGGGCGACGCAAAAGGCGCGGGGGCTTTTGGAGGGACGGTCGGTAAAGTCAATGGAGAGGTTGGGCAGATCCCCTAGCTCAATCCCCATCCTCCTAAGACTCTCTAGCATCAGGCCCTGCATGCGGGCGGCGGGAAAAACACCATCTAGCTCGCGCAGGCGGGCGAGGTACTGGAAGTCACTATGATGGAGCTGGTCGGAAGCAACCCCCAGCCGGTCAGCCACCCGGTAGAGTTCCTCCCGATGGATCCGTTCGGTCCTCTCCAAGATAGTTACAGCCAGCCGTCTTATCTCTTCGTGGCGGATTGGGGTGAGGAGTTCGGTGCGGCTGATTACCGAGGGGATGCCCAGCTCCTCCAAAAGACGGCGCTCCTCCAGCCACAGGCGACGGCGGGGGGGAGAGAGTGTGGCGTGGCCGGCGAGCTCCTGTTCGCTGATCATCAGGCGCTTCTCCCTAACCGGCTCGCCGGCTACCAGCGCGGGCAGGCTGAGCCAGGAGACCCGGCGGCTCCCCACCTCCACCTTCATGGTGGCCACGGTATGGGAGAGCTGCTCAATGGGCTCGGCCAGCGAGCTTGAGATGTAGCCATCCAGCAGAGCGTCGGCCAGCTGGGCGAGGGAGAAGTCCTGCTCCGGGGACGGGTCATCCCGCAGCCAGTCCAGCAGAGAGCGGATGGTATCGGGGGAAAAGAGGTGATGGTACTTCTCGGCCAGGGGTCTCAGGGAGAAGCGTTCGCTAAGGCCAGCGCCATACTGGTAGTAGGCGAGGGAGATCTCGTCAAGGTAGCTTTCCAGCTCGCCCCTTAACCTGGCAAGCCTATCAGAGGAGGGCTGGGCTGGTCTGTTAACCTTGGCCATGGCGCTGTGCCGGCGGCGACCGGTCAAGTCTAACACTGAGCTGGCCCACAAAGAGACGATGAGGAGGCAAGGATGGGAATTGCCGACCCTAGGGTGCTGATCAACCAGAGCTTTGCCGACCCCGGAGTGCAGCTTCAGCCGGCGGGGGTGGATCTCACGGTGGGTGAGGTGATGGTATTTGAGGAGGAGGGGGAGCTTGACTTCACCAATCAGCGGCGCCGCCTCCCCGAGCACCGGTCCCTCCCCTGGGAGAGGGAGAAGCTTCGCCTCACCCCGGGGGCCTATCTGGTGCGCTACCGGGAGGAGGTGACCATCCCCCCTGACGCAATGGGGATTATCCTTCCCCGCTCAAGTCTCATGCGGATGGGGGCGGTGCTCTACTCGGCGGTGTGGGACCCGGGCTACCGGGGCAGGGGAGTGGGGCTCTTGGCGGTCTTTCACCCCCTCACCCTCCACCGGGGGGCCAGAATCGGCCAGCTCATCCTCATCAGGCTTGCCTTTGACCCTAAACAGCTCTACCGGGGGAGCTACCAGGGTGAGGGGGGTGTGCCAGAACAGGTGTAGCCCTCCTCAGGCGGTGCGGGCCGCCTGGGGTAGCTTCTGGTGGCGGGGGGAAAAGACCACTGGGTCATCAGACTCGGCAAGATCTGCCTGGTAGTCGGCCCAGTAGGAGGAGCGAACCAGGGGAGCCGAAGCCACCGCCTTAAAGCCCAGCTTCACCGCGCAGTCGGCAAACCAGTCAAACTCCTCAGGCAACACGTAGCGGGCCACCGGCAGCTGGCCGGGGCTGGGGCGGAGGTACTGGCCGATGGTGATCATCTCCACCCCGGCGCTTCTAAGGTCCTTCATCACCTCAACCACTTCCCGGTTGGTTTCTCCCAGGCCCACCATGAGGCCGCTCTTGGTGCGGGGGCGGATCTCGGGGGGGAGCTCGGCGAAGTAGCGAAGGACTTTGAGGGAGTGCTCATAGTTTGAGCCCGGGCGGACCGTCTTGTAGAGGCGGGGGACCGTCTCCACGTTGTGGTTGAGGTAGTCGGGCCGCGCCTGGGCAACGATCTCCAGCGCCTCGGGCTTGTTCCTGAAGTCGGGGATGAGCACCTCAATGCGGGTGCCCGGTGAGAGGCGGCGGATGGCCCGGATGGTGCGGGCAAAGTGGATCGCCCCGCCGTCCCACAGGTCGTCGCGGTCCACCGAGGTGACCACCACGTGCCTCAGCCCCAGCCGGGCTACCGCCCGGGCCACCTTCTCCGGCTCCTCTGGATCGGGAAGGTTGGGCCGGCCGTGCATCACGTGGCAAAAGCCGCAGGAGCGGGTGCAATGGGCGCCCAGGATCATGAAGGTGGCGGAGCCCCGCTCCCAGCACTCGCCGATGTTGGGGCAGGCGGCCTCCTCGCAGACGGTGGTGAGACCGCCGGTGGCGGCAAGCACCTTCTGGCGGGCCTTGGTGGTGCGGGCACGAACCTTGATCCAGCTAGGGCGGAGGGGCTCCGACCCGTTTGCCGCTAGGCGCTCGGGGGCCTTGTTGCGGGCACTGACATGGTGACGGGTACGACTGGCCACGGTGATAGGATTATAGGCCCCGACTTCGGGCATTCCGGGTGGGGTGCCCAGGACAATCTGAGGTGATCCGATGAAGGGAGCGTCGCTGGGAAGGTTTGTTCTGCTGGTTGCCGCCACCACCGTCCTGGTGGCGAGCTATGGCTGCATGTCCAACCAGGCTGGCTTTGACGTCCAGGTCAAGGCACAGGGCTGGGAGCTCAAGGAGAAGAAGACCGAGGTGGCCAGCCAGGTCCAGCTTAAAGGGGACAACGAGGCCAAGACGCTGGACCTGGGGGCGGTCAAGCGCTGGCGCAAGGTGATCATCAAGTATCAGGGTCCCGACCTCAACAAGTTCGTTGAGTCGGAGATCATCATCCCCCGGCCGGGCCTGTGGATTGAGGCGGACGAGCTTCTGGAGGGCAATCCGGACGAGTTCGTGGCAAGCTACTACCCCCGCATTGAGGCCATCCGCAAGGGGAAGTCCAAGGGCAAGCCCATCAATCCCCTTGCCCAGCTGGGGATGTACCAGATGGACCGCCAGTCCTTCCCCGAGACCATCAAGGTGGAGAAGATTGAAAAGCGGGAGTTCAACGGACACCCGGGCATCTACCTGGAGTACACCTCCCTGCGCAACAAGGTCCCCTTCCGCCAGATCGCCATCTTTACCGCCAGCAAGAAGTTCGTCATCAAGTTCCTCCTCTGGGTCCCCGACCAGTACTGGAACGACCCCCAGTATGGGCCCGACGTGCAGGCCATCGTGTCAAGCTTCAGGGTGACCAACTAGCCTGGGGGTGGCCGGTACACCCGCAAGCCCCGTTGTAACCCAGGCTGGGGCCGGCCCCAGGGCTCTTCTTGCCGAGCTCTTCCAGCTTGTCAAGGGCTACTTCTGGGTGGGCAAGGTGGGCTTTGCCACCTATCTTGCCTATCCGGTTGGGGTGGCGATGCACCTTTTCAGCTACCCCATCATCATTCTCACCATGCAGTTCGTCTACCGGGCGGTTTACGCCTACCGGGAGGGGGGAGCCATCGGCGGCTTCTACCTTGGTGAGATGATGACCTACCTGGTGCTGGGCTATATCCTGCGGATGAGCCAGATGACGCCGGTGGGACAGGTGATCGGCACCCGGGTGCGGGAAGGGCTAATTGCCATGGAGCTGATGAAGCCGGTCTCCCTCTTTAGCTGGTACCTGGCGGAGAATGTGGGCCGCACCCTATTTAGGCTCATCTTTGGCGGGGTGCCGGTGCTTTTGCTTTTTGTCCTCCTAGGCACGGTGGGGCTGCCCGCCTCCGGGGTTCACTTTGCCGCCTTTATGGCCTTTTTCGTGCTTGCCTGGCTGGTCAACTTCCTGCTGGACTATCTGGTGGGGATAAGCGCCTTCTTCTTTGAGTTCAACTACGGCATCCGCTGGACCACCCGGATGCTCACCCAGCTCATCGGGGGGCTTCTGGTCCCCCTGACCTACTTCCCCGCCCCCATCGCCAAGCTCTTCTCCCTGCTTCCACCGGCGCTGATGTACTACACCCCCCTCTCCATCTACCTGGGCAAGGTCCCCGCCGAGAAGCTCTACCTGCCCTTTGGCCTGGCCTTCTTGTGGATCGGGGTGCTCTATCTCATTGCCCACCTGCTTGAGCGGGCGGGGATAAGAAGGCTAGCCATAAGCGGGGGGTGAGGAGGGGCTCCCCACCTATAATCGCCCCGTGTTTAGCGGCATCATCCGCTACCGGGGTCGGGTCGTCCACCTAGAGCGAGGACCAGAGGGGGGGAGGCTCACCCTGGAAGTGGGCAGTGAGCTTGCCGCTAGCCTGGCGCTGGGAGATTCCCTGGCGGTAAACGGCTGCTGCCTCACTCTGGCAGAGTTAGGCGGCGGGAAGCTCACCTTTGACCTCACCCCGGAGACCCTGGCCAAGACCAACCTGGGGGAGCTTGCCAGTGGGTCGCTGGTAAACCTTGAACCCAGCCTAAGGCTGGGTGAGCCGGTCCACGGCCACCTGGTCTATGGCCATGTGGACGGGGTGGGGGTGGTTGAGGAGATCTCCGCCACCGACGGGGGAGGGCGGCTGACCGTGGCCCTGCCGGAGGAGCTTTCCCGCTACCTCTTTCCCACCCTGTCCCTTGCGGTTGACGGGATAAGCCTTACCGTTCAGGGGGTGGAGGGAAACCGGGCCAGCTTCGCCCTGGTGCCAACCACCCTGGGGGAGACCAACCTTGCCGAGCGAAAGGTTGGAGATAGGGTAAATATTGAGGTGGACATGGTGGTGAAGGCGGCCTTCGCCGCCGCCAGGGCGGCCCTGGGACAGGAAAGCAGCGGCGGGACTGAGGTAGGATGAGATGGAGCTAGCCATGGAGAGCAGTCAGGATAAGCTTCATCGTGAGCGCATTGAGCGAGTGCTCAAGGGGATTGAGGAGATCAAGCGGGGGCGGTTTGTGATCCTGCTTGATGACGAGAACCGGGAAAACGAGGGGGACCTGGTCACCGCCGCCGAGCTCATCACCCCGGAGAAGGTGAACTTCTACCTGCACAAGGCGCGGGGGATGATCTGCGTACCCATGAGCGCCGAGCGCTGCGAGGAGCTGGACCTTCCCCTGCTGGTGGACAACTACCCGCGGGACGCCAAGCATACCGCCTACTGCATGACGGTGGACTACCGCTGGGGGACCACCACCGGCATCTCGGCCCACGACCAGGCCCTAACCATCCGGATGTTGGCCGACCCGAAGGCTCGGCCGGAGGACTTCACCCGGCCGGGACACATTCATCCCCTGAGGGCGATGCCCGGCGGGGTACTCAAGCGGGTGGGCCATACAGAGGGGGCGGTGGACCTGTGCATTCTGGCTGGCCTTCGGCCGGTGGCGGTGGTCTGCGAGATCATGAACGAGGACGGCACCATGGCCAGGAGGCCGGACCTCATGGCCTTCGCCCAGCGGGAGGGCATCCACCTCATGTACATCGCCGACCTGGTTTACTACCGGTTGCTCCACGAGAGCTGGGTGGAGCGGATAGACGAGGCGGACCTTCCCACTCGCTGGGGGAAGTTTAGGGCCATCGCCTACCGCACCAAGGACGGCAGTGAGGAGCACCTGGCGGTGGTGAAAGGAGATATCAGCCCCGACCAGCCGGTGCTGGTCAGGATGCACTCGGAGTGCCTCACCGGTGATGCCCTAGGGAGCCTGCGCTGCGACTGCGGGCTTCAGCTGGAGTTTGCGATGGAGAGGATCGCCGAGGAGGGAAGGGGGGTGCTGGTCTATCTTCGCAACCACGAGGGGCGGGGGATTGGGCTGGCCAACAAGCTTCGTGCCTACCACCTGCAGGATAGGGGATTGGATACGGTGGAGGCCAACCTCCACCTGGGCTTTCCGCCCGACAAGCGCGACTTTGGGGTGGGTGCCCAGATCCTTCGCGACCTGGGGGTGAGGAAGATCCGCCTGATCACCAACAACCCCAAGAAGTTGGTGGGGCTTTCAGGCTACGGGCTGGAGATCGTGGAGCGTATCCCCATCCCCCTGGAGGTGATGCGCACCCGCTACAACCAGCGCTACCTGGAGACCAAGCGGGAGCGGCTGGGCCACCTGATCCAGGGGGTGGAGGAGGCGGACGCCGCCGGGGAGGGCTAGAATCTGCCCGTGCCCAAGCTGACCCTCCCGCTTACTAAGGCCCTGCATCTTGCCCTAAGCGTTCTTGCGTTGCTTCTTTTTACCTCCTGCCCTCGGGTCCCCTCGGCCATTGAGACCGGCACCGGATACGACCTCTCCAAGCCCATCTACCGAGAGGTGAGGGTGATTGAACTTCGGCTCCCCGACGGGGTCCCCCCCATCAGGCAGGCCACCTCCCTGGCGGTGGGGGAGGGGGAGCTTTATATCGCCGACGGAGATCGGGCTAGGGTGCTGGTATTTGACCTGGAGGGAAACTTTCGCCGCCAGATCGGAAACGGCAAACGCATCGCCCCCTACCAGATCCCCATTGAGGCGGTGCAGGACAACGACATCTGGCTAAAGAAGGAGGAGCTTCCCCCGGAGCTTGAGCAGTGGTACGAGAAGCGGGAGTTCTTCCGTCCCCTGGGGGTGCGCTACTTTGAGGGACGGGTCTTTATCCTCACCGACTACATAAGCTCGGGGGCCAAGCAAACCCTGTATAAGCCGGGCATCTGGATCTACACCCCGGAGGGGGAGTTTGAGGACGAGATCAAGCTGGTCAATGCCATGGGCCCCTTTCTGGATGTGAGTGAGGGGAGTGCGGCGGTGGCCGATCGCTGGATGCTGGGGGTGGAGGTGCACAGCGCAGAGAGCGGAAAGCTTCTCGGCATCCTGGGGATGAAGATGAGCTTCCGCCAGCTGATCAGAAACCTGGCCGCGGTGGAGGAATCGAGGCGGGAGGCATACATCAAAGGGATCGTGAACTCGGGCACCGATCTCGGCAAGTTTGGCGGTCTGATGGGCGGGGTGGACATCTTCCACGGCAAGGTGCTGGTGGCCGACCCGGGAAACAGCCGCATCCAGATCCTCCGCCTTGACGCCTCCCCCATGCAGTCCATTGACGGGCTGGAAGAGGGGGTGGTGAGGTTTAAGACCCCGCTTCTGGTTGAGGTTAGCCCCGAGGGGGAGATCTTTGTCTGGGACTACACCCTGAGGCAGTTTTCCCTCCTTAACCCCGACTTCTCCCTGGCCTACCAGTTTGGCTACGGGAAGGTTGAGAATCCGGTGGACATGCAGTATGCCGAAGGGCTGGGGCTCTTGGTGCTTGACTCCAAAGGGAGGGTCCACCTCTTTGCCAAGGCCCGCATCAACCCCCGCACCGGCGAGGTGATTGAGACGGGAGGAGGAAGTGAGTGAGCTTAAAGTGGGGCCGGAGCTGATCCGCCAGCGGGGCAGGCTGGCCCGGCTGGTAAGTCTCTTTGAGGAGCGGCCCGAACATAGCCTATCCCTGCTGGCCCAAGGGGAGGGGGAGCCGGTTCCCCGCATCGGCTTTGCCGGCCCCCCCGGATCGGGCAAGAGCACCCTGATTGCAAAGCTTCTTCCCTGGATGGTGGATGAGTTTGGAGAGGTGGCGGTGCTGGCGGTGGACCCCACCAGCGAGGTCACCGGTGGGGCGCTACTGGGGGACCGCATCCGAGCCATTGAGGAGGAGCTGCCAGAAAGAGTTTTCTTCAGGAGCCTTGCCTCCCGCGGTTCACTGGGGGGGCTTTCTGCCTCCACCGCTGCGGTGGCCCGGCTGATGGAGCGAGCCGGTTTTGGCGCCATCCTGCTGGAGACGGTGGGGGTGGGGCAGATAAGCTGCCAGATTGCAGAGCTTGCCGATACGGTGGTCACCGTCATCTCCCCGGAGGCAGGGGACGGGGTGCAGGTGCTGAAGGCTGGCCTCTTTGAGGTGAGCGACATCTTCGTGGTCAACAAGGCCGACCGGCAGGGAGCGGAGCTCATGCGGCGAAACCTTGAGGAGGCGGTGGAGATGGGCAGTAGGCCAGAGGACGGCTGGCGGCCCCGGGTGGTGGTGGTGTCGGCCCTGGAGGGCAAGAACCTTGACGAGCTTTCTGCGGCCATCTCGCAGCACATCGCCTACCTCAAGGGGAACCAGCACCTGACCGAGCGCCGCCGGCGCGAGCTTGTGAGCGAGCTTAGGGGCTACTTCATGGACCGGGCGGCGGGGCTGCTCTTATCACCGGAGGGGGAGGCGCTGCTTGCCCGGCTTTCAGATCGCGTCTCTGCGGGGGAAATGGGGTTTTCTGAGGTGCTTTCTGAGCTTGCCCGCTTTGTCTCTGAGCAGATGGAACAGGATTAGCCCCCCCATTCCCCGAACCAGAGCTTTCGGGCAAGCTCCGCCTGGCGGACAAGCATGCCAAAGCCATTTCTTGCCGGGATGCCGGCCAGGGTCGCTGCCATCTCCAGTGGAGTGGGGCGGGGGGTGTAGACCAGGTCATAGACCAGCCGTGCCCCCTGAAGATGGTCTGCCGCAAGGGGAGTGGGGGAGCCTTCGGTCCCCGCAGGGGTGGCGTTTATCACGAGCGCTCCGGCAACCGCCTGACCCCGCAGAGGCCAGCTCATGGCAAGCACCGCCCGCACACCCTGGCCGAAGTGGTAGGAAAGCCGGCCCGCCTGCTCGGGGCGGCGGGAGGCAATGGCTATCTCCCCTATGCCCAGTCCCAGCAGGGTGTAGACCACGGCGCGGGCGGCTCCCCCCGCCCCCAGCACCAGGGCGCGGCGGGTGGGGAAGACTCTCAGCAGGGGGGAAAGCTCTGCCGCCAGGGCGGGGGCATCGGTGTTTGCCCCCCACCACTCACCTTCCCGGAGAAAGACGGTGTTTACCGCACCGATGGCGTGGGCCTCCAGGGTGAGGCGGGGAAGGTGGCGGACGATTCGCTCCTTGTAGGGCTTGGTGATGTTGAGGCCCAAAGTGGTGGGGTCGGAGAGGAGCTCAGCCACCACCCGGTCAAACTCCTCTTCGGGGATGTCAACCAGCCGGTAGCTCACCTTTGGGCGGTTTGCTGAAAGCCACTCCTGGTGGAGGCTGGGGCTAAGGGAGTAGTCGATCCCCCTGCCCAGCAGGTAGAGGCGGGTTCTGCTCATCTTTTACGCCAGGGTTTTTCCCGGCGGCTGGGTGGCTTCTTTTCCCCGTCTTCCTTCGGAGGTGGGTAGGGGGCCACCTGCTTTGCTCCCCGTGCCATCTGGTCGCGCCGGTCAATGGTGCTTTTGCGCGCCCTCCTTACCCGCTGGTCGCTAAGTTCGGCGATGGAGCGGATCCTTCCCTCAGAGAAGCAGTAGAAGATCTCCCCTCCAAACTCCTCGGTCAGGGGGCCCTGGTAGACGGTCCCCGGCTGGTAGGTGGAGGAGAACGTGAGCATCTCGTCGGTGAAGGGGTTGTAGGGGACAAAGCCGAGCTCCCGGGCCAAGCTGAGCAGGAATTCGGGTCCCTGGTTTCTCACCTCCTGGGGGCTCATGGTGGGGCGGTCAAAGAAGTAGGCGTAGCGCTGGTAGAACTCGGGCAGCATGCGCTCAAGGAACAGGGCCACCCTAAATAGGGCGTCGTCGCTCTGGGTGACCGGGGGCAGAAGCAGGGGGTCAAAGGCGAGGAAGTAGTTGTAGGGGCGGGTGATCACCCGGTTGATGAGCTGGTCGTCCTCCCCCCCCCAGCGGATGGTGAGCTGGGCGAAGCTCTCCCCGTCGGAGAGGTAGAAGAGGTCCCCCCTGACCAGGGGGATGTGGGTGGGGATAACCGGCCTAAGCTCTGGCCCCTGCCTCTCCTGGGGGGAAGGAGCCGGGGAGCCTCCCGGCTGGAGGGAGGTGAGGGGAAACTGGTCGGGGGGGACCATGTCTGCCTCGCCGGGGAAGAAGCTCACCTCCTCAATGGGCTTGCCGCTAAACAGGTTGTAGACCTCAACGAACCAGGAGGGGCTGCGGGTAAGCTCGTCAAAGCTCCGGGGGAAACGCCTGTCGTGGGTGAGCCAGAAGTGGACCACCATCAGCTCCATCGCCTCCACCTGGTTCTCCACCAGGGCCCTGAGCTGGCGGTCGCTGGCCCCCTTTATGTAGGAGAGCTCCGCCTTGAGGTCGTCCGGTACGGGGGTGGCGCCGGCGGGGCGGATGCCAAGGAAAAGGGCCGCCGACAGGGCTAATGCCCAAAGGACAAGGGTGAGGGTAACTGACCTACTCATGGAGCTCCGTTCCCGATCTTCGCTGGCGCTGGCTCTGGGCCACCTCATCCAGGAGCTTCTGTTCCAGGCGGGCCATCTCCCGAAGGTAGCGGGCCCTTCGGAAACTTTGCAGGCGCTTTACCACCTTGTGGCGGACCAGCTTCTGGTGGAGGTTGGCCCGGCTTTGCTCAACCTTTTCTGCTTGGGCTTGGGTAGCTTCGGCCTGGCGGCTGATCTGTTCGCGCAGGAGCTGCTCAAAGGTTTTGTAGTGGAGGATGAGGGTGGGGTCGGGACGGCGGCGTCTAAGCTCGGCCTCCTCCTCCATCACCTGGTGATAGGTGGCGCGGGAGTGGGAGAGGATGCGCTCCAGCTCCGCCAGCCGGGAACGCTCGCGGACAAGTTCAAGCTGGGCCCTTTCCTTCTCAATGCGCCGCACCCTCTCCAGGGGCACAAAGGGCAGGCGAAACCTACGCATGGCCATATCTTAGCGCCCAAGAGTGCCTCGGGTTAGAATTGGTCCATGGACCCGCAACAGCTTGCCGGAGTGGCGAACATCGTCTATGCAATCTTGCTCATTCTGGGGGGAGTGGCCGGCTACGGTCAAGCAAAAAGCAAGGCCTCCCTGGTGAGCGGGGTTGCCGCCGGGGTGGTGGTTTTGGTGGCGGCCATCGGGATATTCACCGACCAGCGCTGGGGGCTGATGCTTGGGGCCCTGGCGGCGCTGGTGCTCTTGGCCTTCTTCATCTACCGCTACGCCAAGACCCAGAAGTTCTATCCCGCGCTGGTGATGCTGGTGGTGAGCATCGTGGCGCTGGCGGTGGACATCTGGTCCCTCTACCTGACGGGGCAGGGGACGGGGGGCTAGAAGCCAAAACCGTCTCCTCCACCTCCCGGCAGGTCGTTGTTCTGGGGGTCGCCGTCGTCTGCCACCTCAATCACGAAGTCAAAGGTGTCCTTTTTGGTGATGCGGCTGGAGAAGGAGACGCTGGCCCGGGTGGTACCGGGGCGCAGGGCGGTCACCTTGCCGGTTTTAGAGATGGTGGCGATGCGGGGGTCCTCCACCCAGTAGTCGGCCCGGTCGGTCACATCCTCGGTGCGGGTGGTGCCCACCGCACTTCCGATTACGGGGATCTCGGTGAACTTGCGGATCACCCTGAGCTGGAAGCTCTCCCCCTGGACCAGGGAAAGGATCCTGTTCTCGTCCACCTGTTCAACGATGAGCTTGCTTCTGGTGTCTGAACCCTCAATCACCTGGCGGGCGGCAAGCAGGGCAGCAGCACCGGCGCAACCGGTGAGGATGGCCAGGGCCATCAGGGCGGCGGTAAGGGTGGCTATCTTTGGGATGGGTCTTGGGTTCATTGCTTACCTCCCCATTGATTCTATTTTGCTAGGGAGAAAAGGTTCCCGCAATCCCGCTGTCAGGGGGGCTCATCTCACCCTGGACATTGCCGAAGATGAAGCGGATGCGATAAAAGTAGACCATCCCCGGGGTGACCGAGCTGTCGGTAAAGGAGATGGTGTTGCCACTCAGGGTGGCAAGCAGGGTGGGGGAGGGGTCATTGGGCTCGGTTGAGCGGTAGAGCTCCACTTGGCTTGCCCCAATCTGGAGTGGCCAGCTAATTACGATGCGGTCGGGAAACTGGTAGTCGCTGGCGTGGGGAGCCGGCGGAGCAGGGGGCATGGAGACCACCACGGTTATACTGTCCAGGTCGTCACGGCCGAAGGTGCGCTTGAGCTTGGCCTCAATCACCGCCTGGCCCACTCCCACCGCGTTCACCCTGCCCAGATTGTCCACTGTGGCCACGGCTGGATTGGAGGAGGAGTAGCGCACCAGGGTGGTCACGTCCACTGAGTCAACAAACTCGCCCCCGGCTGCGTCTCGGCGGGTAAAGAACTGGATCACCTGGAGCTGGAACTCCTCCCCAACGGTTAGGTTCAGGGTCTCGGGGGCGTTGGTGATGCGGATGATGGAGCTTGCTCCCCGTAGGACGGTGTCACCCCCACAGGCGGGGACAAGCAGAGCCAGACCGAAGGAGATGAGGACGGCTGGGAGAATACCCCGCTTCACCTTAGGTAGCTCTCCTATCATAGCCACCCACTGCTCAGGAGGCGGCGGCCCGCTTGATGATCATGAGCAGCTCGGCGTTGGACTGGGTGGAGAGGAGGCGGTTGATCAGCCGGTTCATCCGCTCGGTCTCCTCCATGTCGGCCAGCATCTTGCGCAGGGTCCAGATGAGCTGCATCTCCTCCGGGTCGTAGAGCAGCTCCTCGTGGCGGGTGCCGCTCATGATGATGTCAATGGCGGGGAAGATGCGCTGGTCGGCCAGCTCGCGCTTGAGGTGGAGCTCCATATTGGCGGTGCCCTTGAACTCCTCGTAGATGATGTCGTCCAGCTTGGAGCCGGTCTCAATCA
>JALSIF010000102.1 GCA_026981635.1 bacterium
ACGGCCGCATCCTCTTTCGCAACCGGGACCCCAGAGCCTCTTTTGTGAAGGTGGCCGAGGTGGAGCCCCGCGACGAGCTCACCCTCTACGTCCGCCTGGGCGACTGGTTCGGCTACCTGAACCTTGCTGCCATGATCTGGCTTATCTTTGCTCTGGTGCTTCGTTCCCGCGACCGGCGGGGGGAGGGGTGGCCCCTATTTGACCTACGCCGCCTGCTGGAGTAGGGAAAGGTGGGTGGGCTGATAACATCCTCTTCTTGAAACTTAGGTGGCACTGTCGGGGGCAGAGAGAGTGAGCGCGGCAGAGAGGAAAGGCTACCTCCTCTCCCGGGTGGCGGCGGCTGGTCTCTCTGGTCTCCTCATTGCGGCTGCCTTCCCTCCCCTCAGGCTCTACGGCCTTGCCTGGGTCGGTCTGGTCCCCTTTATCTGGGCGGCGGTCACTTCGCGCAGCGCCCGCGACGCCGCCCTGTTCGGTTTTGCCTACGGTTACCTGCTCACCTTGGGAGTGGTTTGGTGGCTGGCAGAGTTTGGCGGCTTTCCCCCCCTGGTAATCGGCGTGCTGGTGGGCTATGCCTTTGCCTTCTATGCCATTGTTCTGAGAAACCTGATCCTTCGTGGCCCCTGGCTCTTCATGATCGGGGGGGCGCTGCTTTATACCGCCATTGAGACCCTGGACCAGTTTGGCTTCTGGAGCATCCCCCTCATGCTCATGGCCCAGACCCAGACCAGCTTCCTCCCCATCCTGCAGGTGGCCGATCTCACCGGACAGTGGGGGATCACCTTCCTGGTCTTGCTGGTCAACCTGGGCATCGCCTACTACCTGTGGGGGGCGCGCAACCACGACGAGCTCCTCATCGCCCTGGTCTTTCCCGCAGTGGTCTTTCTCAGCGTGCTCACCTACGGTGTGGTGCAGATGCGCTCCTTCTCCTTCTACAGCTCCAGCCGCCCCATCTACGGTGAGCGGGCGGTGGTGGCCATCGTCCAAAACGGCGGTGGTGAACTGGTTGAGTGGACCCCGGACTACGCCAAGCGGGTTCTTCGCGGCTACCTCTCCTTTGTGCGCAAGAAGCTCACCAAGGAGGATGTGGTGGACCTGATCATCTTTCCCGAGGCCACCATCCTTTTTGCCCTGCCCAAGGATCGCCCCGACCCCTACATCCCCTCGGGACTGTTTGACCTCGCCTCAGACTATGGGGCAAGCCTGCTTTTTGGCACCACCCTGCTTGACCGGCCGGTTGAGGGGGAGGGCTACCACTTCGGAGGGGAGGAGGGCATCCGAAACTACAACGGCGCCCAGCTCATCAGCCCCTACCGGATGGCCCTGGCCAACTACGGCAAGAACCGGCCGGTCCCCTTCGGGGAGACCCAGCCCCTGGGGCCGGCGCTGAAGTTCATCCACTTCCCCTGGGGAGAGCAGGGCTACGACTCCTGGCGGCGCCACAACGCCCTGCCCACCCAGAAGCTGGGCATCACCCTAGGGGTGAGCATCTGCTTTGAGAATCTCTATCCCGAGATCGCCCGCGGGCAGGTGCTGGATGGGGCGACGGTGCTCATAGACATCTCCAACTTCCAGTGGTTCAGAAACCAGGTGGCAAGCAAGATCAATGCGGCGGTGGACGCCCTTCGGGCGGTGGAGTTTCGCCGCTTTTACCTTCGGGCCTCCACCGTGGGCTACTCCCAGGTGATCTCCCCGGCGGGGGAAGTCATCTGGCGCAGTCCCCACGCCTACGGCAGCTTCCTGCGCACCCAGGTGGTGGAGGCCAACGAGAAGCTCACCCTCTACGCCCGCCTGGGAGATTGGTTTGCCTACCTGGCCATTGCAGTAAGCCTGGTGCTTATCCTCAGGCTGATCCTGCTTGGGGCAGAAGAGCGGGGGATGAAGCTTGAGCTGATCGATCTAAGAAGGCTCTTTAAGTAGGCATCCCCACCATCTCTTAGGCCAGGTAGGTGCCCTCTTCGCTAGGCAGGAAGGCAGGCTTTTAGGCTCCATGTCAGGTTTGGAACAGAACCGAAAATTCTGAGTAATAATCGTTAGTACAGGCTTTGCCGGAGGGGAAGATGGCTAAGCCGAGGTTGCTTGGTGTTTTTGCCCTCTTTGTGCTTTCTCTGTTGGTTGTTGCCTTTCTTCTTGGACGAAAGAGCAATACCCAAAGGAAGGCTTCGAGTCCACCCGGGGCGAGGGCAAGCTTGTCCCTTGCCGGAAAAACTTCCCCAAAGCCCGGCCAGTGCGGCAACTACTGGCCCCAATTCCTGACCAGCGCGGGAAAGGTGCCCCCTGGGTCGCGTATTCTGCGGGATTCAGTCAGGATGCTAAGGAGCTCTGTGGGAGTGACCATCGCACGCGACTTTGCAGATATCAAGGTTGCCCGCTCCCTCCCCAGCTGGCATCAGCTTACCCCCGAGGAGAGAAAGCAGGTCATTGAGCTTGGCTTCGTGCCCCAGCTGTTGGGCAGGATGATCTATGAGCTTAGGCTTGAGGGGTTTGAGGTGAGCAAAGAGGAGCTCAGGGAGCGGATAGCGGAGAAACTCAAAGTTGAGCGGATAAACGTCTTTAAGTGCCGGCCGGTTGACTACTTCGCCGAGCAGTTTTCTCCCGGCGATGTCTTCCTTAGGCTTCTTGAGCCGGCTGAGTTTCAGGACTACCTGAAGAAGAACCGCCCCTACGACCGGTTTATTGACTGCCCCCGGGTCGGCCTCTACTGGCGGATCTACGGGGAGAAGGGGCTCATCGTTGAGCGGGTGGTGGATATTGACTACACGCCAGAAGGGGTGAGGTGCCTGAGAAGAAAGCTGGGCCTAAGCCCCCAGCCGCCAAGCATCCCCACCCCGGGGATATATGCCCGGATTGAACAAATCAAGGACCGGTTGAGGGAGACGATTGAACAGCGGATAAGGAGACTTCTCTACCTGCTCTCCCAATGAGCGGCCCCCATTCTGCTTTTGAACACTAGGAGAAACCTGGTGCTCTAAGCTTAGAGCCGATGGGTATGCTGGCCACCCTGCTTGCGGTGCTTTCTGCTGCGCTTACTGCGGCCTCCTTTTCCCTGCCCGACTACGGCTGGCTGATCTGGTTTGGTCTGGCTCCCCTAATGCTTGCCCTCTACCTCTCTCCTTCCCCACCCTTCTCCTTCCTGCTGGGAACCTTCTGGTCTCTCCTTTGGCTGGTCCCTTCCCTCATGTGGCTTAGAAACTTTGGCCCCCTGGCGGTGGGGCTTACCGCCCTCTTTCTCTGCTTTGCCTACGGGGTCTTTGCCCTCTTTACCCACCATGTCCTGAGGCGCTTTTCCCTTCCCTGGGTGATTGTGGCGGTTTCCGGCTTCTTCCTCACCCAGGAGTATATGCACGAGCTTGGGGCGTGGGGCTTTCCCTGGTTTAAGCTGGCCTACACCCAGGCAAACTTTCCCCTCCTCTACCAGTCGGCAAACATCGCTGGCGCCGCCCTGCTCAGCCTGCTCATCTTGGTGGCAAATCTTATCCTCTTCTACCTTCTGGCCAGACCCTCGCAGCTTATTGCCCACTGGCGGGCGGTAATCCTCTGGGCCGGGGTGTTTGGGCTAAACCTCCTCTACGGCTGGTGGCACCTCTCCACCTGGGAGCCGCCCCCCGACGCCCGCCCCCTCACCGTGGCGGCCATTCAGGGGGGGACTTCTAGCCTTCGCGACTGGGCGGGAAGCTTCGCCTCCCTCTCCATCGCCCAGTACGCCAACCTCACCGACGAGGTCCTGGCCCGCTGGCAGGAGGCTGACCCTATTGAGCTGGTGGTGATGCCGGAGACTTCCATCCCGGTGACCATCGGCCTGCCCAGCGGCGCCCGCACTCCACCCACCATTGCCCTGCT
>JALSIF010000103.1 GCA_026981635.1 bacterium
GGGACCCCCGCTGAGAGGGCCCCCCGGACTGGGCTTTGCCCAAAGCTAATCCTTGTCGTCCAGGCTCTGCCCCAGCTCCTTCTCCAGGTCAACCCCGAAGTGGCGCTTGAGCTTGTCCAGCGCATAGCGCATCCGGCTGAGCACGGTGGAGAGGGGCGCATTCATCACCTCGGCGATCTCCTGAAAGGTTAGTCCCTCAAAGATCTTGAGTACAACCACCTGGCGCTGCTTCTCGGGCAGACTCTCAATGGCCCGCCTCAGCTCCGCCGCCATTGCCTGGCGCTCGGCATACTCCTCCGGACTCTCGTAGGGACTCATCAGGAAGTCTCCCCGCTCGGCACCGTCCTCCTCATCGCCCACTGGATCGTTCAGACTGATCGCCTGGCGCAGCTTGGCTCGCTTGAGATGGCGCTTGATCTCGTTGGAGGCGATCTTGTAGATCCAGCTCTGGAACTTGCGCTCGGGGTCAAAGCGATTGGCCGACTTGATCACCCTGAGGAAGATCTCCTGGGTGACATCCTCAGCCGCTTCCACGTTGTTCACCGACCTACGCACGTAGTTGTAGATCTGGTGATAGTAGCGGTTGAAGAGCTCGTCAAATGCACCGCGGTCGCCGTGAGCCAGCAGGCTCATCAGCTCCTCGTCACTCCGATTCTTGTAGAAAGGCATGATCATCGCTCTGTCCTCTTTGGGGGCTCTGCCGCCCCGCAACTATTTAGACCCACCTGGGGCCCATTTGTTCAAAGCGGCAAAGCTTAACCCACCTACCTCCAATTGGTCAAGAAAGGTTCCCACTCAATAGCCCGCCACTGCCCACCCTTTTGTGAAACTTTGCTATCCCTGCCTCAACCCACTGGACATCCCGCCCGACCAGCTTAGCTGGGTGCCCCCAGCTGACTCCGCCAGGTAGTAGTAGTGGATAAGCAGCCTCATGGGCTCGGCCGAGAAAAAGCGCTGCAGCTTGTCCTTGGCGTAGCGCATGCGGCTCAGCACGGTGTTCATCGGGATCTGAAGCGCACTCGCTATCTGGCGGAAGGTCATCCCCTCATAGACCTTCATCTCCACCACCATTCTCTGCTGATGAGGAAGAATAGACATTGCCCACCTCACCATCGCGATCAGTTTCCTCCTGATTAGCTCCTCATCCAGGCTTTCCCGGGGGTCCCTGAGAAGGTCAATCAGCTCCACCCCCTCCTCGCCATGGCCATTGGGCTGGTTCAGGCTCGCCACTCGGTGACGCTTGGCCTTGCCCAGATGGCGCTCGGCCTCGTTTCGGGCGATGGTGAGGAGCCAGTTGCTGAAGGTGCGCCTGGGGTTAAATCCCCTGGCCCCCTTGAGTACTCGCAGGAAGGTCTCCTGGACTATGTCCTCGGCCGCAGCCTTGTCCACGATTCCAAGCCCCTTCCTGTTCAGCAGCCACCTCACCAGCCGCCGGTTCCACCGCCTAAACAGCGCATCAAAGGCGTCCATGTCGCCCCGCGCCACCAGCTCCATGAGACTTTCATCGCTCCAGAGTCGGGGATTGTATTTCACTGTACTAGATCCCTCCTCCTTGTATCCAACCTACAATCTTACCCTAATCACACGTATCAATACTATTCAATTTCCTTTCCCTATCTCAAGGTTATCACCCCCTTTTTGCAGAGTAGTGTACTGCCACAACACCGTCTTGGCAGTCAGCGGGGATACGCCTCCTGGCATACAGGGTAGGCCAGGTGAGCGCTCAACCCACTAGGCCGTTGGTGGTAGCCCTAACAGCTACTGATATATATACCCATCTCTGGAGAGTTTTAGTCTACCTTGCGCAAGATAAATATGTTACCGCTACTGCCCCCATCCAGCCGAGGCGCTGAGGCACCAACTGATACTACCCTCATCTCATGGAATGAACCGCACCGAGCACCCAGGAAGCTCCACCACCTCAACATAGCTTAGTGCAATACCCTCAGGCAGCTTGGTGGCCACCTTCTCGGCGACATACCGCGCAAGGTTCTCCGCCGATGGTGGGTTATTGCGAAAGTATTCTGTCTCGTTCAGGCTGGTGTGGTCAAGTCCTTCCCTGACCTCCTCACATATCTCCCGCAGCCGGTAGAAGTCCAGCAAAAAGCCGAAGCGGTCAAGCTCCCTCCCCTCCACCGCCACCGTAATGGTGAAGTTGTGACCGTGGAGAGGCTCCGGGTAGCCCGGGATCTGGTGGGCGGCGCTCACCGTGAAGGTGTAGCGCACCTCAAAGGTGCCCCCGCCTGTTTTCTCTTTTGCCAAGGCTAGATGATGCGGGCCAGGCTCACGTCGCTTGCCTCCTCGGGGAAGGCCTCCAGGGCGATGGACATCTCCACCTTCTTCTCTCCCTCGTGGAAGGTGAGGTTTAGGGTCTGGCCCGGCTTCTTGGACCTGACCAGGTCAAGTAGCTCCTGGGCCGAGCTTACCGGCCTCCCGTCCACCTCGGTGATCACATAGAAGACCCACTGGTCCCGCCGCTCGCTGTAGAAGGGCTTAGAGAAGCCCGCCTTGGCGGCGGGGCTGTCCCGGTAGACCTCGGTGATGAGCAACCCCTCGCTTACCGGGATGACCATCCCGTAGCGGCCCCGAAGGTAGCGGATGAACTCGGGGGTAAGCTCGGTCACCTCCACCCCCAGCCAGGGCCGGATCACCCTTCCGCGCAGCCGGAGCTCCTGGACGATCTCCTTGGCCAGGTTGATGGGGATGGCGAACCCCACCCCCTCATAGGAACCGGTTTTGGAAACTATGGCAGTGTTAATTCCGATGACCTCTCCTCTGACGTTGAGCAGTGGACCTCCAGAGTTACCGGGATTAATGGCGGCGTCGGTCTGGATCAGCCCCTTGATGGTCTGGCCGATGCGCGACTCTATCTTTCTGCCTAGGGCGCTCACCACCCCCACGGTGACCGTCTGCTCCAGCCCCCAGGGGTTGCCGATGGCCACCACCCAGTCGCCCGGGTGGACGGTGGAGGAGTCGCCCAGCCTTGCAGCAGGGAACTTGTCCCCCGGCCCGCCGATTTTGAGGAGCGCAATGTCCGAGCCGGCGTCCCGGCCCACCAGCTTGGCCTCATACTTGGAGCCGTCGGAGAGGTAGACCTCAATCTTCTCTGCCTCCGCCACCACGTGGTCGTTGGTAAGCACGTATCCGTCGCTGCTGATGATCACTCCAGATCCCACCCCCCTGCGGGGAACCGGCCGGCCGGGGAGGTTGAAGCGGAAGAGGCCGAAGGGGTCCTCCCACTGGAAGGTCTCATAGCCCACCGAAACGGTGGAGACGAAGACCACCGCCGGGCTGGCCTCCTCATAGACCTGGCGGGGGAAGTCCAGCTCCTCCGGCAGGGCCCCCCGCGCCGCCCCCGGGGGGGCCGCCGAGGCGAGCATCTCCGCCCCGCCGGTGCCCAGCACCCCAGTGGAGAGCCCGAGGGCAAATAGCCCACCCCCGATAAGGAGCGAGGCCACGAAGAGGACGAAGTTGGAGAAGGCTCTTGCCATCCTGATCTACCTCCCGACCTTGGCGGGTAAAGCTTTCCAGAGCTTAGCGCATAAGATAGATGGAGTGATGCTGAGGCTGTTCAATCGGCCAGCTCTCCTCTTGGTGCTTTTCGCTCTCCCTCTGATCTCGGGCTGCCCGGTCAACCGCCAGGGAGTAAAGGCGGCCGAGACCACGGTAAAGACGGTCCTTGACTACCCGCCCCCCATCCCCCCCAAGCGCATTTTCCAAAGCGGCTTTACCGAGCCCCCCAAGGGGGACTGGGAGCCGCCCCCCAAGAGCATCACCGATGTGACCCCCCAGTCCAGCGGCTACA
>JALSIF010000104.1 GCA_026981635.1 bacterium
TTCTCCCGACTGTGTCCTGCTAAAGCCCCCCGGCCTGTTTGAAGCTGAGCACCAGGCTGCCGAAGATCAGGTTCCAGCCGTCGGCAACGATAAAGAGCAGAAGCTTGAAGGGAAGGCTGATAAGGATTGGCGGAAGCATGAGCATCCCCATGGAGAGCAGGATTGAGGAGACCACCATGTCAATGATCAGGAAGGGGACAAAGATGATAAAGCCGATCTCAAAGGCGGTCTTTAGCTCGCTGATTAGGAAGGCGGGGATGATCACGTAGGTGGGCACATCCTCCACCGTCTCCACATTCTCAAGCTCTGCCATGCGCACAAACAGCTCCAGGTCCTTCTTGCGGGTCTGGGCAAGCATGAACTGGCGCAGGGGCTGCTCGCTTCGTTCAATGGCCTCGGGAAGCTCAATCTCGCCGGCAAAGTAGGGCCTCAGCCCCTGCTCGTAGATCTGCTTGTTTACCGGCGCCATGATGAACAGGGTGAGGAAGAGGGCAAGCCCAATCAGCACCTGGTTGGGGGGCGACTGCTGGGTCCCCAGGGCGCTTCTCAGCAGGGAGAGGACGATGATGATGCGGGTAAAGGGGGTGACCATGATGATCAGGGCGGGGGCGAGGGTGAGCAGGGTGAGCAGGATGAGGATCTGGATCAGGTTTCTCGCATCGGAAGGCTCCCCCGAGGTGGAAAGCTCAATGCGCAGGCTGGGGAAGGCCCCCCCGCCCGCCTGCTGGGCATAGACCAGGCCGGCAAACACCCCGATGAGGACCACCACCAGCCCCCCCGCCGCCAGGGCGGGCAGGGCGCTCCTCAGCCTCTCCTCCCACCTGTGCCTCAGGGCTAGACTTCCCATTGGCTGAGCTTCTCGGAAAGCTTCTCCAGAAACCTCCTCCCCGCCGGGGAGAGCTCCTCCCCCCGGTCTGTCCTAGCCCCACCGCCCTGCTCAAACATCACCCGGCGGGCAAAGCGCCTCGCCTCCGCCTCGGGGGTGGGCTCCCACTCGTCCCGCCGGGCAAGCTCTGCCTCCTCCCGGGCCACCCGCTCCATCTCCTCCCTGAGCTCCCGCGGCATGCGGGGAACGCTGGAGAGCAGGGTGATGGAGTCCTTGGTCACCCCCAGGATCAGGTCCTCGTCCGGCGTCCTCACCACCAGGATCTGGCGCCCCTGGCCCAGGTTTAGCGCCTCAACGATGGAGAGGCCCGCTCCGCTAAGTCCCAGCAGGCGGCCCGCATTCATCCTGCGCACCAGCGAGGCAAAGATGATAAGCAGCCCCAGGATGGCCACCACCCAGCCCAGCGCCCGCCACGGGTTCCACTGGTCCAGCGGGCTTCCCGTCTCAAGACCGACCGCCTGGTCTCTTCCGGTGCCCGGGTCAATGAAGCCGGTGCGGATGGGGGAGGTGTCCAGCTCCTCCCCTTCACCGATGCCCAGGGCGCCCGCCTCCAGGTCCTGCTCCTCGCCGGAGGTGGCCGCTGCCACATCTTCCGGCTCATCGCCGGGCTGGGAGCTCTCCTTTGCCAGCCCCTCGTCTGACGGCTTGACTTTTGGGGAGGGCTCCGCCTGGCCACCTTCAGGGCTGGCCTCGCCCTGGCTGGAGGAGCTCTGACTGGCTACTCCAGCTTCTCCTCCTTTGCCTGATCTTTGCCGGGAGGAGGACTGCTCTTTTGGGGATGGCCGGCTGGGGGTGGCCTTTGGCTTGGCCTTGGTTCCTCCCTGGCCGGCCTTCTCCTCCCCGGGAGTCTGCTTGGCGCCGGGGTAGAGCTGCTCCCGGGAGGGGATGGGGTAGAGGATCTCCTCTTCCCCCGCTGCCCTAAGAGGGGGCTGGGGTAGGAGACCAGCAATCGGCAGAGCAAAAGCGGCAAGCAGGGCTGCTGTGGCGACTAGCTTGCTGAGAGCCCTAAGCAATCCTTCCTCCTCGGCAGAAATTCTACCCCCAACTCGCCCCCGGGGCGAAGCCCCACCCTAGCCAGCAGGTTGCCCGCTCACCGGAGCCCGGCGGGAGGGTTTCGCCTCCTTGCTGCTCTCCGTACCGTAGCGGCTTAGCAGGGTCTTTTCAATCTCGTCAATGATCCAGTCGGGGGTGGAGGCTCCCGCGGTAAGCCCCACCGTCATCCCGGCACTGAGCGGAATCCCTTCCAGGTCATCCTTGGAGTGGATGAAATAGGTGTTGGGGTTTACCTGCTTTACCTTCTGGTAGAGGGTCTTGGAGTTGGAGGAGTGGGGGTCGCCGATTACCAGCATCACGTCACAGCGCGGTGCGATGGCCATGCTGGTCTGCTGGTTGAGACCGGTGTGGGGGCAGATGGTGTCGGCGGTCATCACCCTCTCAAATCGCTCCTTGAGCTTCTCGGTAAGCTCCCTCACCCGCGAGGGGTCAAAGGTGGTCTGACTTACCACCCCGATGGTGCGGGCGGGGGGAAGCCCCGCTATGTCGCTCTCGTCCTCCACCACATAGCAGCGCTCAATCCAGCTTGAGTTTCCCCTCACCTCGGGGTGGGCCTTCTTGCCAATCAGCACCACATACTCCGCCCCCTCTTCCAGGAGCTGGTTGCCCCTGATGCGCACCTTGGTGACGATGGGGCACACCAGGTCAATGATCTCGTTGCCCTTCTCCACCAGCTTCTCGTAGACCTCCCGGGTCTCTCCGTGGGTACGGATGATTACCCGGGCCCTCTCGGGGATGTACTGGTAGTCGTTTCGCTCAATGCCGAACGACTTCACCCGCTCCACCACGCTCTTGTTGTGGACGATGTCACCGATGAGCACGGTGGGCTTGCCGTCGGCTCCATTTCTTTGCTGGTGGAGGGCCTCAATGGCGCGATAGGCGCGCTCCACCCCGAAGCAGAACCCCATCTTGTCGGCCCGGATTACCTTCATGCCATCTCCCGCCGAGGGCTGCTGGCGGGATTATAGCCTCTGTGGCCTGCGCTGGGCTAGCCTTTCCCCTTGGCTTGGGTCTCCTTCCCGTCGGGATTGGGGGCGGGCGCCTCCTCCAGGCCGATGAGCTTGCCCCCCAGGCCGCGGGCAATGAGCATCCGGTGGCGGAACTCCGAATGGAGGGTGACCAGGCGGGAGAGGATGAAGAGGCTAGCCACATATGCACCCAGGCCAACGAAGGAGAGCATTCCCCCGTCCCCTAGCCACATGATAAGGATGCTTGCTCCCACAAAGGCTACCCAGCCGAGGTAGAGCAGCGGGGCCAGCCGCCAGTCGCTCCCCTCTGGGTCCATCTCCATCCCCTCGGGAAGCCCCACCGTAAGCGGTCCGCTTACCGTACTCTCCAGCCGGGGCTGGTCGGGAGGCTCGCGGAAGAACTGGAAGAAGGACTGCAGGTGAAAGTAGGCGCCCGCCGCCCGCCGCTTCACTACGGCCACCGGGACCGGCGACTGGCCGGCCAGCCGCTCGGCGATGGCTCCCAGCACCTGTCTCCCCAGCGGTCCGCCCGGCCCTGCCCCCACCACCATAAGGTCATACTCCTTGGCCCGGCCAAGCAGGTGGGAGACGATGTCGCCTGCTTCCTCCACCATCAGCCTCACCTCAAAGTCGTCCAGCCTGAGGGGGGTTCCGTCGGTGGGGATGGGCTTGCCGGTGACCTCGGCCAGTGCCTCCCTCAGCCGCTCAAGCTGCCCTTCCACCACCTCCTCCTCGGTCTCTGGACTGATCAGGCGGATGATGTCAATCCGGGCCGGGTTCTCCTTCTCCCGTTCACAGATGGCAGCCGCCACCGCCAGCATCAGCTTGGCCTGCTCCGGGTGGGCGGCGGGGATCAGCACCCGCCGGATGGGGGTGCGCCCCTCCTTCAGCACCACGAAGTTGGTGTTGGTCCGCCGAAGGATCTGGTCCAGGTTGCTCCCCATCACCCAGTTGGCTCCCCGGCTGGAGCCCCGCCAGCCGAGTACACACAGCTCTGCCCCGGTCTCCTCAATGGTGCGCTCAATGGCGATCCAGGGGTAGTGGGCAAGACGAATCAGCAGCCTGCCCTCCACCCCCTCCTGCTGGACCAGCTCCAGCAGGGGCTCAAGCTCGCGGCTTGCCTCCCGGGCCAGATCCTCACCGGCACTCAGGGGCAGGTTGGGTGGCAGGCTCACCACGTGGAGGATGAGGACGGGGCGTCCCAGGGCACGGGCGATGCGGGCGGCACTCCTCACCCTCGCCCGGGCGGCGGGGGCGAAGGCTACCGGCACCAGCACCGGCCGCATGTCCACCCTAAGTTCAGCGGTGCGCTCCTCAAACAGCACCTGGACCGGGGTCTCTTCCAGCAGGCGGGGCCGGGAGTAGAAACGGTAGACCAGTGCGCCGGCCACTATCCACCCCACCACCGAGATCATCACCCGAGGGCTGAAGCTGAGCATCACCGCCGCCAGCACCAGTTCGGCCAGCGCGGCGGTGGCCGGGATGAGGGGATAGAAGGGGGTCACATATCCATAGGCCAGCTTATGCCCCAGGCGCTTGCGGATGACGATGGCGGAGATGTTTACCATCATGAAGAGGAGCAGAAACATCAGGGAGGCGGCTGCTGCCACCTCCTCCAGGGGGAGGGTAAGCAGCATGCCGATGATGATCGCCCCGCTGGTGATCACCGCAAAATGGGGGATGCGGTTTGCTGGGTGGATCTCTCCCAGCTTGTCGGGCATGTAGCGGTCCCGCCCCATGGCAAAGCCGATCCGGCTGGAGGAGTAGATGGCCGCATTCAGGGCGCTCATGGTGGAGAGGAGCCCTCCCAGGATGATGAGCAACTTGCCGAAGGGCAAGACCTGCTGGGCCGCCTCGGCCAGCCCCAGCTCCTTCAGCTTGCCCAGCCACTGCCAGTTGGGCAG
The DNA here is from genome assembly GCA_026981635.1 of bacterium. Classification (GTDB taxonomy): domain Bacteria; phylum 4484-113; class 4484-113; order JALSIF01; family JALSIF01; genus JALSIF01. Next base: position 4,812 of record JALSIF010000104.1, read on the forward strand.
GTTTACCCCTTCCGGGGGTCTTATCCCCCCGATAAGGGCGATGCTCACCACCAGGTAGACCGTAATCACCACCGCCAGCGCCACCACGATGGCCCGGGGGATGTTGCGCTTGGGGTCAATGGCCTCCTCGCTGGTCTGAACGATCACTTCTGAGCCGGTAAAAGCAATGAAGGTCAACCCCATGGCCAGAAACACTCCCAGCACACCCTCTGGAGCAAAGGGCTGAAATGGATCCAGAGGTTCTGGGCGACCCATCATGACCCAGATGCCCGCCGCAGCGAATATCAAGATAGTTAAAACTTTGAGAGCTGAAACTATAGCTCCAATGAGACCCGTCTCTCCTACCCCACGAAGGTTTATCCACAGAAAAAGTGCAACTATTCCAACTCCAAAAACTAATTCGGGTATTCTATGGCTTAGACCAATCTGGGTAACTATCTCCTTCAGATTTAATCCTGCGAGGTGAAACAGTTCGGCGGCAAAGCTGCCAAATCCAAGGGCATAGAGGGAGCCTGCTACTGAGATGGCAAACCAGCTCATCCAGCCAGCCAGAAAGCTAAAGCCTGTAGGGAGACCTTCTTTTACGAAGACATAGCTCCCCCCTGCTGAGGGGAGAGCACTCCCCAGCTCGGCATAAACCAAGGCTGTCAGAAGGACAATTAGGCCGTTTAGGGCAAAGGCAACGAGTAGTGCTGGTCCCGCTTTCCCGGCTGCGGATCCAATCAGGACGAAAACCCCAGCCCCGATCAGTGCTCCCACTCCGATGAGAACGATCTGCCAGAAGGGCAGCTCACGGGTAAGTTCCACCGAGACGTTGGCATCCGGGAGGCTGCCTTGCTTCGCATGGCTGAGGGTGTTCATGGTGACTTGGAGAAGAGAGTTTATCGGCTGGCCATCCGAGTTATCACTCGGAAGGGGACCTTGCCCGGATGAGGAAGCGAGGAAAAATGGCTGTGGTTCAGGCGATGCGCTTTTCTATCCGGTCTCGCATCTCGGCCAGGTCGTGATAGTTAAACCCGACGGCCATCCTCAGTTCCCGACTGACCATCCCCTGGGTGGAGAAGACGTGGACCACCTTGCCCCGGGTACGCAGGATCTCCACCACACGGACAAAGTCTCCGTCTCCGGTGACCAGGTAGCACTGTTCATAGAGGGGCAGGGTGTTGAAGATGTCAATGATCATCTCCACATCTAGGTTGGCCCGGTAGACCACCTCGCCGGTTTCCTCGCGCACGATGCGCTTGATGGGCTTGGAGCGGATGATGTAGCCCACGTAGCTCATCGCCTCCAGGAAGCGGAAGGCGCTGTCGTCGTCCTCGTCCAGCCCCTGGTACCAGTAGGCCTCAACTAGCTCGTTCCCCTTGCCTAGCTCCTCCAGAAGGAGGCGCCCATCAATGTGGAAACCGAGCTTCTTCTGGGTGTAGTACAGATTAGACCCGTCAACGAACACCGAGGTTCGCATTCCTCTTCACTCTCCTCTTTTTAGGTTCTCTTCAAAAAGCCCCCATCGGGCTTGGGGAAAATTATAACCAAGTCGCTCTCGCTCTCACTACAAGTTCCAGAGCGGCTAGTGTTGGTTCAGCCAGCGGCGGGTAACCTGGGAGATGAGCTCCACCCCGATGGCCAGGGCATCCTCATCAAGGTTGAACTTGGGGTGGTGGTGGGGATAGATGGCCCCCTTCTCGGGGTTGGCCATCCCGATGAAGGAGTAGCAGCCGGGGGCGATCTCCTGATAGAAGGCGTGGTCCTCTCCCCCCATGGAGGGCTCGGGCTCCACCACATTTTCCTTGCCCACGATCTCCTCGGCCACCTCCCTGACGAAGGCGGCCACCTCGGGGTCGTTGACGGTGGCGGGAATCTCCTGCAGATACTCAATCTCCGCCCTTCCCCCCAGCGCCTCGGCCACTCCGCTGACGATGGCTCTAAAGCGCTCCGGGATGAGCTTTCTGGCCTCGGGCGAGAAGGTGCGTACGGTCCCCTTTAGCTCGGCGTACTCGGGGATGATGTTGAAGGCGGTGCCTGCATTTATTGCCCCCACAGTGACCACCGCCCGGTCCAGCGGGTTCAGGTTGCGGCTGACGATGGACTGCAGGGCGCTTATCACCTGGGCAGCGATGTAGATGGGGTCCACTCCCCCGTGAGGGTAGGCGGCGTGGGTAGAGGAGCCGATGATCCTCACCGTAAAGACGTCCACCGCGGCCATGCAGGGCCCGGGTACGATGCCGATCTTGCCCACCGGAAGGGGCTGCCACACGTGGTAGCCGAAGACCACGTCCACCTTGGGCTCCTCCATCACCCCCGCCTCAATCATGTGCTTGGCGCCCAAAAAGCCCTCCTCGCCGGGCTGGAAGATGAACTTGACCACCCCCTTCTGGGGAGGGCTCTGCTTAAGCTCCCTTATGGTGCCAAGCATGATGGCCATGTGGGCGTCGTGACCGCAGGCGTGCATCCGGCCGGGGTGTTCGCTCTTGTAGTCGTGCTCGTTTTGTTCCTCCACCGGCAGGGCGTCAATGTCGGTTCTCACCATGGCACACTGGCCGGAAGCACCGGTGTCAAGCAGGCTCACCAGGCCGGTCTTGGCCACCTCCCTATACTCCATCCCCAGCCGGGAAAGCTCCTCCTCAATACGTTTCTGGGTCCACACCTCCTCAAAGCCCAGCTCGGGGTGGCGGTGAAACTCCCTTCTTAGCTCCCTCACCCAGGGGAAGCTCTCCCTCACCGAAGGGGAAAGGTTTACCTGCTCAAGCAGTGTGCCGTGCTCGCCCATCTTGGTGCCAACCTCCACGCTCCATTTTAGGCCCTCTCCTTCCCCCCTCTGTGCCGAGGTTGACAGGCTTGGCGATTTGTCCTAGATTAGCCGCTCCATGCGGACTGTTTGGACAGCAGGCGGCACCCATTTTGGCGCTTGGGGCCGACGCATGCACGTGCCCGACGGGGGAGGCTAGCTAGCGTCGTCTAGCGGGCCTCGGCCCCGTCGGGAAGAACTCCCGGTGGGGCCTTTTTCTTTTCCCCCGACATGCATGGGAAAAAAGTCCCGCAGGGCAGGAGAAGGGATGATGGATCTGATAGCACAGCTTCTGGGAGCCACGGTCACCCTGCTGGTGGTGGTAAACCCCTCCGCCGGGGCGGTTTACCTGACCAGCCTCAGCCACCGCCGCTCCCGTCGCGAGCTGGCTAGGCTTAGCCTGGTCGCCTGCCTGGTGGCAGGGGCGGTGCTGGTTGGGGTAGCCATGGCAGGCCGCTCCCTGATTGAGGGCGTGCTCCAGATTGACCTTGCCAGCCTGCGGGTGTTTGGCGGGATCGTACTGGCCATCCTGGGAATTGAGTATGTGCTCAGGGGCGAGGGGCCGGAAGAGGAGCAGGGGGAGGCGGCCGGGATAACTCCCCTGGCCCTGCCCCTGATTGCCGGCCCGGCTGCCATCACCACGGTGATCGTACTGGCGGGTAGGTCGGGCGAGCTGGTTGCCGCCGGGGCGGTGGCGGCCACCCTGGTGGCCACCCTGGCGGTGCTGCTTATGGCAGTGGTGGCTAGTCAAGTGGTCAGGCCCGGCCTGCTGCTGGCGGTGGTGAGGCTCAATGGCTTTATCATCGGTGCCCTGGGAGTGAAGATGGCCACTTCCGGGTTGGCGGAGCTTTTCACCACCCTGACCGCGGGGTCGTTTCGTTGAGTGGCGACAAGGGGAGATGCAGGGCTATAATGGGCCAGTTGAAACTACCTGGCACAGCCGGCCAGGGTGGGAGGTCATCTGTGGGGGCGAGTGAAGGGACGCTCAGTTTGGGAGGTCACTTGGAGCGCAGTTTCACCAGCGATCGCCTGCTAGAGGAAATCCTCCGGCAGCTGGTGGTGCTGGAAATTTACGAGCAGTTCCCCCGCCGACTTACCCGTCCCGACGATCCCCGCTTGGTCCCCTTCAAGGTTGAACGCCTGAGCCCTTCCTCTGGAGAGCCGGGAGGATGGAAGGTGGTGATCCTCGCTTCCGATCCGGGCTACGAGTCCTTGCTTCATGGGACTCCCCTGGAGTCCATCGTGGTGGATACGGCCCGCAAGCACCTGGGAGCAGACCCGCAGATAGAGGTGCGCACGGTGGGCATGGTAAGACTTCGGGAGGCGGCCGAGAAGCTGGACGTTAGGCTGCCTCCCCTCTAGGGTATAACAAGGTTGAGACCGGTCCTTCTACAGTGGGAGTTCTGAGCCCAATCATCTCCCTGATGGCACAGCTTCGCTCCTTTAACTCGCCCTTCTGGCGAGCAGCCGCTCTGCTGGTCTCCTTCCTTCTGCTTACTTTTGCCCTCTACCTCAACTTTGAGATCTCTCCCCTCCGACCCCGGGTGGGTCAGATAGTCCCCTACACCATCGTAAGTCCGGTCTCCTCCCAGTGGGTGGACACGGAGAAGCTCTCCCGCCTGCGCTCCCAGGCCCGCTCCAGGGATGAGCAGGTGGAGGGAGTGACCGAGGCCCAGCTCAGCAAACTGGACAGCTTCTTTGCCGAACTTGCCCGGCTACGGGAGCAGGGCTCCTCCTTTGACCAGGCCTATCCCCAGCTGAACAGCCAGTACGGTATTGACCGGCCCACCCTGGCTGTCCTCTGGCTGATGAAGGAGGCTGAACTTAAGGAGGTCCACCAGAAGGCGCGCGACCTGCTCAGCGCCTGGATGGAGGTGGGGATTGACCGGGAACAGCGCCGCCGTCTGATGGAGGACCTCAACCAGCAGGGCCTGGGGCTCTCCCCCGAGCGCCGCATCGCCATCTACTTCGTAAGAGAGAACCTGGTGCCGGGGACCATTGACGAGGCTGCCCTCACCACCGAGGCGACCAACCAGCTGCTCCGCGGGGAGGTGGTGGTGGCGGAGGGCTCGCGGGTCTCCCAACGGGTGATGGACAAGCTCAAAAGCATTGAGCACGCCCTCCGCCGTCAGGACCGCTTGCGCTTTGCTGGCTCCTTTGTCCTGCTGGTCTTCTGGACCGCCCTGCTCGTCTTCTATGCCCTCACCTACAAGCCCAAACTCGCCTCCCGCACCGAGACCATCCTCACCATCGGTCTCATCTCTTTCCTCGCCCTGCTCATCGCCATCGGGGTAATGCGTCTGCCCATAGACTACGGCTTCTATGCCGTTTCCCTTGCCCCCCTCATGCTTAGCATGGTGATTGCCAGCCTCTTTGACTCCATCTTTGCCCTCTATCTCGCCATCGGGGTGGGAACTCTCATCTCGCTGATGAACAACTTCGGCTACGGCCTCACCGTCTACACCCTGACCGGTGCGCTGGTTCCTCCTTTGATGCTCCACGCCCGCACCGAGCGCCGCAAGGAGGTGCTCATCGGAATGTGGGCGGCGGGGGTGAACCTGGTGCTGGCCGGGGTGGTGATCCTTATCTCGGTTCACACCCTGAGCCTGCGAGCTCTGCTGGTAAGCGCCGCCAGCGGTTTTCTGGGGGTGATCCTGGGTCTCGGCCTGGCCATGTTGATTGACACCTTCTCCCACGTGATAACGCCGGAGAAGCTCAAGGACCTGCTCAATGAGGATAACGAGCTCCTGCGCAAACTGAAGATGAGCGCTCCCGGCACTTACCTTCATAGCCTGATGGTGGCGGAGCTCTCCCACGCCGCCGCCTTGGCCATCGGGGCGGATGACCTCCTGGTGCGGGTGGGTGCCCTCTACCATGACATCGGCAAGGTCAAGCACCCCAAATACTTCGCTGAGAACCTCAAGCGGGGGGAGGTGAATCCCCACGAGGCCCTAAGCCCCGACTCCTCGGCCAAGGTCCTGCGCGACCATGTGACCGATGGGATAAAGATGGCCCGCGAGGCCGGTTTGCCCGACGAGGTGGTTGATTTCATCCGCACCCACCACGGCACTACCCTGATGAAGTTCTTCTACGAGAAGGCGCTGGAGAAGGTGGGCGACAGCCCTGGCCAGGTGGAAGAAAGCCAGTACCGCTACCCCGGCCCCCGTCCCTTCTCCAAGGAGACCGGCATCGTCAGCTTGGCCGATGCGGTGGAGGCCACCGTGCGCGCCCTCCAGATAAGTGAACCGGATGAGTTGAGGCGCACCATCCATCAGATCATCATCTCCCGCCTGGAGGAGGGGGAACTGGACGATTCGGGCCTCACCGCCGGCGAGCTGAACCAGATTGAACAGGCATTCTTTGATGTGCTCATATCCCAGGCCCACGAGAGGGTGCTCTACCCGGGCCAGAAGCGGGCCGATGAGGCGGCCGGCGAGGAAGCCGCCGAGGGGCAGGAAGACAGCGGGGAGGAAGGTGGGGTGCGCGAGGAGGACTTCTACTACAGCGATGTCTACTGATCGACCTCCCCGAAGACGCCTCAAGCGAAGCCGCACCGACCGGGTGCTGACGGGCCTGCTTGGCGGTCTGGCCGGCTACCTCGGGGTGGACCCCTCCCTGGTGCGTATCCTCTTTCTGGCCCTCTTCTTCTTCACCTCGGCCTGGCTCAGTCTGATTCTGATCTACTTCCTCTCGGCTCTGGTTGTGCCCCTGGAGCCCTCCGCTGAGACCGGCGGAGGAGACAGGCCCCGGTGATGGGAGGGAAGTGGGCCCGGCTGGGTAAACGACTGGGCTGGCTCCTTGTGGCTGCCCTTTCCCTGGCCGTTTCCTACCTCTTTCACTCGCCGGGTGCACTTCCCACCCCCCCGGATGAGGCCCCCCTCGTCCGCCCCGACCTGGCCCAGCGGGGCCGCGCCCTTGACCTCCTCTCCCGGGTGGGGGCGGTGCCCCTGGCCCGGGGCCTGGCGGTGGTCCCCCTCTGGGGAGTGCCCGACCAGGCCTTCCACAACCCCGCCGGCATCGCCGGTATCTCCCGGCTCAGTCTCACCCACAACCACTCCTTCCGCCACTTTCCGCTGGACGAGGAGGTGGATCTGATTGACGCCGACACCGAGGTGGTGGTGTTTCCCATTCCCGGTGGTTTCACCGCCGCCTATGCCACCACCCTGAGGGGAGAACACGGCTGGGACTACCTGAAATTGGCCAACACCCGGTGGGAGGAGCAGGGCTTTCCCATTGAGCGCTCGGACGGCTTCCGGGATGTGCTTGCCCTGGCCTACTCCCCCCTTCCCCTCTTCTCCCTGGGGGCCGCGCTGGTCACCGAGGAGGCGCGCCAGTTTGACCGACAAAACCGCCTGGTAGCCATCCATCAGGGCCAGGGTATGGAGACCGGCTACCTGCTCCGCCTGCTGGGCTTTAGCTGGGGCAGCTCCCGCCTGAAGCTTGACTTTGACACCTTTGACCTCGCCTCCCGCCGCCAGCTGGGCTGGAGGATGGTGAGGCGACTTTCCGGCCTGGCCCTCACCCCAACTCCCTGGCTCTCCTATTCAACCCAGTGGGGGGAATACCAAACCCGGCCCCCCCAGGGTTCCCTCCTTCGCCAGGATGAGCCCCGCTCAAGCTCCCTGGCCCTAACAGTCCTTCCTGGGGTGACCCTCTACCTCGCCCGCCGGGGCAGGCGTGCCCACTGGGGGGTTGGCCTGCGGATGGGTTCCCTGTGGGTGACCGGTGCCTTGGGGGAGGGGACCATGGGTGAACTCTTCCCCCCCGTGAAGGGTGAGCAGTCCAACCTGGGGATCTATGGGGTAAGGCTGGACTTGCCCTGGTAGTGGGTAGACCGGAAAGCAAAATAATTACTCTGAGTTATAATTATTGGGAGTATAATAAAAAAGTTGGTAACATATGTGAGCTCAATGGTTAGTTGGCGGGGGTCCAAGGATGGGCAGGGAAGAGCTGTCTAACCGTTTTTCCCAGGCCAGGCTGGACGAGATCGAGGAGGAGGCGCAGCGGCGGATCGCCTGCTTCGGGAGGTCTCTCATGAAGCTCAGGGAGAGAGAGGGACTTACCCAGGCCCAGCTGGCCGAAGTCCTCCGGGTCTCGCAGACCTTCATCCACATGCTGGAGGTGGGTCGCCGGCTCCCCTCGGTCAACCTGTGCCTGCGTCTAGCCCTCATCTTTGAGGTCAGCATGGACGACCTCTTTGAGTGTTGAGGAGGGTAAAATTCCCTCCCCCGGGATCAAGATAGGGGGTGGAAAAGCGGGGTAAAGATTGCTAGAATCGGGCCTTGCCCGATTAGGGTGCCCCCGTCGTCTAGAGGCCTAGGACACCACCCTCTCAAGGTGGAGACACGGGTTCGAATCCCGTCGGGGGTACCATATCTATTGAGGGTAACCCCTCATCTCCCCTCCCTCCTTCCGCCCCCCGCAAGGGGGGCATTTTCTTTCCCAACTGGGCTTAGTAGCGGTAGCCCTTGCCCCCTTCTTCCTCCAGCTCCACTCCCAGCCCCAGGGCGATGCGGTTGACCATGGCAAAGTAGGCGGCGATCAGGTTGGCAGCCAGGATGTCTTCGTCGGAAAACCCCCAGCGCCTGAGCTGGCGGATGTCCTCCTCGGTGATCTGGTGGGGCATGAGGGTCACCTTCCGGCAGTAGCTGAGCAGCGCCTGGTCGGAAGGAGAGAGGGAGGGAGAGATCTTTCCCTGTCGGGTGGCCTCCACCAGCTCCTGGTCCTTGCAGTGGACCCTGAGAGCCTCCTGGTGGTGCTCTATGCAGTAGTCACACTGGTTGAGGGCGCTTACAAATGTGGCGATTAGCTCGCGCTGGAAGCGGGTGAGCCCCCGCCTGCCAAACATGATGGCGAGGTATAGGTCCATATGTCCCTTGAGGGCGGCGGGGTTTCCCCCCTGGATGGCGATGATGTTTGCCAGCTTGCCGCGGGCTCGCTTCACCTCGTCAAACAGTCCGCGAAGCTGGGGGTCGCTTTCTGGTGAGGGGTAGGGAATAAAGGCCACCGCTCAATTCTAGCCCTGCTCTGATAAGCTGATCCCAGAGGAAATCTTTCCCCTTGGGAGGTCCATCCCGTGAACAGGCCGGGACACTTTGTCTGGAACGAACTTCTTACCCGCAAGGTGGACGAGGTAAAGCGGTTCTACTCCTCGCTGCTGGGCTGGGAGTTTCGCCACTGGGAGGAGGGAAACTACCTGCTGATTCGCCGTGACGACCAGGAAGTCGGTGGCCTTATGCCCATCGGTGGCGATGTGTGGGAAGGGGTGCCCAACTTCTGGATGGCCTACATCCAGGTGGAACAGATTGACCAGCTGGTTGGCCGGGTGGAGGAGCTGGGTGGCAAGCTCATTGAGCCTCCCATGGAGGTCCCCGGCGTGGGCCGGATCGCCATCGTGGCCGATCCCTCCGGAGCGGTGGTGGGACTCATCCAGTTTGCCAGCCCTTCAGACGACAGCCAGGCGGGATAGCCTTCCACCTCGGCTGCCTGGACGGCACGCGCCGGCAGGGGAGACTGCCGGTGGAGCCGGTAGGCCTTCCCGGGGAGGGATATCTCTGCCATCTGGCTGGTAATATCCCCTTAGGATGGGAGCGCAGATGATGGGCGATGGATCGGATGACCTGCTGAGGATTGGTAGTCACACCTTTCGCAGCCGCCTGATTACGGGAACCGGCAAGTACCCGGACCCCGAGACCATGGTGGAGGCGACCAAGGCCAGCGGCACCGAGCTGGTCACGGTGGCGGTGAGGAGGATTGACCTCTCCAAGGACCGCAGCGAGAAGAACTTCATTGATTACCTGCTTCCCCTGGGGGTAAAGATCCTGCCCAATACCGCCGGCTGCTACGATGCCGACTGTGCGGTGCGCACCGCCCGCCTGGCGCGGGCCGCCCTGGAGACCGACCTGATCAAGCTTGAGGTGATCGGCGACCAGAAGACCCTTTTCCCCGACATGTACGAGACCCTGCGTGCGGCCGAGATCCTGGTCAGGGAGGGCTTTACCGTGCTCCCCTACACCATCCCCGACCAGGTGGCCGGTAAGCGCCTGGAAGAGATCGGTTGTGCGGCAGTGATGCCCCTGGGCAGCCCCATCGGCTCTGGCCAGGGCATGCCCGACTTTCGGGTGATTGAGTTTATGGTGGAGGAGCTTTCCGTACCGGTGATAGTGGATGCCGGCCTGGGGGCTCCCAGCGATGCCAGTCTGGCCATGGAGATCGGAGCCGCCGCCGTACTGGTAAACACCGGCATCGCCAAGGCCAAGGACCCAGTCAAGATGGCCCGCGCCTTCAAACTAGGGGTGGAGGCGGGCAGGTTGGCCTATCACGCCGGGCGCATCCCTAAGCTCCGCTACGCCATGGCCAGCAGCCCCACCGAAGGGGTAATCGGAACCCCTGCCAAGCCCTCCGGATAGGCACCGGTTAGGGGTCAGGGGGTATGAAGTCTTGCCACCCTGCCCGGGTGGCGGAATGGTAGACGCTGCGGACTTAAAATCCGCTGGGGCAAAGTCCCCGTGTGGGTTCGAATCCCACCCCGGGCACCTGTCCATTGAGGACCCCTAACTAAGGCCGGAAGCTGGCATAATTTCCCTTCCTGGAGGAGAAGGCCATGGAGAATCTCAGCAAGTACATCGGGATGAACCCCATTGAGCCGGTCGTCCCCATGATCATCTTCATTGCCGTCTGGATCACGCTCTTTGTGATTGACCGCTGGATCCTAAAGACCCCCTATCGCAAGGGAGAGGAGTAGCCTCCGGTGCAGGGGTCCAAACCAAAGCCGGTCTCGGCCCGGGTGAAGGGCGAGCGGGGAGACCGCTTCATAGTTGAGATCACCTACGAGAACGGCAACCGGGGCGACCTGGAGATTCACCGCGACCCGGCGCGCCGCTTTGACCGCCGCTTTGAGGAGTACGCCTACCCGCTGGTCTTTGGCCGTCACCACTGGTTTGACATGCCGGAGGAGGCCTACCAGCAGCTCAAGGATCTGATCAGCCAGGCCATCGCCGACTACCAGAAGCAGGGCAAGGGTTCGGCCGGGTGAGCCGGGGCCAGCTTTTCAGAGTGCGCATAGACTCCACCTACCGCAGGGCCAAGCAGGCCCGCGAGCTCAGGGATCAGGGCCATCAGCTGTCGGAGCTTGCCTTCTCCCGGCTGGACTGCCCGGTGGACCAGCTTTTGGCCGAGCTGGGCAGGGAGGCGCTCAGGGCCGACCCCGCCGGAAGAAGACACCTGCTTGCCCTGCGTGAGCAGATGCTCGGTGAGCTGCCCTTCCCCTGGAGCCACTATCACCTCTATTACGCCCTGATCATCCTCGGGGTGCTTTTGCTCCTTTACTGGTCAACCACTCCCACCTCTCCCATCCCCCCCTTTCTTCCCCAGTCCCCCTGGGTTAAGGGGCTGGGCTATGTGGCCATGGTTCTACTGGTGGTGCTCTCCCAGTGGCTTCGGGTGAGGATTGAACTGGTGAGAAAAGGGCAGGCCGAGGCCCTGCCTGATACCTACGCCCGTCGGTTGGGGGCGGACCTTCTGGTGGCTCTAATTGGCAGCACTTTCCTTAGGGAAAAGTTCCCCCTAGACCCGCGTGAGGCGCGAGAACTACTCGACGGCCAGTTCGCAGTTAGGCGGGTGCTGGAGCTGGTGGAGAGGCTCAACCAGGTGGGAGCACTCGCTTTGGTGGGAGGGGTAAGGCCGGGAGTGCTTGCCCTTACCCTGCTCGTAAACGACGCCCGTGCCCAGGCCAGGGGAGAGGTCTACCTTACCGCCGACCTTCTCTCCGGGCTCATCTCCCACGAGGAGCTGGGCCAGATTCAAGGCGCCTCACCCCATGCCGAAACCTAAAATGTGAGTCGCACGGAGGCGACGGCAGCCCGCACCACCATCTCACCCGATCCCGCCAAGCCGGGCATCTGGCTGATACCTTCTCAAGGTGGAGCAAACCTGCTCTTTATGGTTCCCCTGGGCTACGCCCTCTATCGCCACCGCTATCCCCTCTACAACTTCCAACTGGGGGAGATGCTGGATACCTTCCCCAAGATTGACACCCTGGCCGCCGATGCCATCTCAATCTTTGGCCGCTATACCCGCCGCATGCTCCACAAGCTGGGCGTTGCCGGGGTGATCTGCTTTGGCTTCAACCACCTGGTCAAGGCGAGGGAGGGGAAACTGCTCAACTTCTTTGCCGCCGGACGGATAAAGCACCTCTCCCTCTTCTTCTCCGACCCCTTGGAGCTTCTCCCGGAGGGGGAGCGGGAGGCGGCGCTTAGCTCTAGCTACTGGCGGGCGGTCATATTGGATCCTGAAGCCCATGAGGAGCTGGTAAGGAAACTGCCCTCCACCAGTTGGCACTACCTCCCCCCCGCTACCGACCCAGAGCTCTACTTCCCCATAGCTGGAGTGAATGATGCAGAGGCATGGAGCACCGACTTCTCCTATGTGGGGGCCTATTCTGAGGAGGTGGCCGAGATGATGCTTGCTGCCGGGGCGGAGCGCTTCCTCATCTGGGGAGAGCCCCGCTGGGGTGAGCATCCTGTCCTGGGCAGCCGTTTCCGGGGAAGCGCCCTGCGCGTTGGGGCGCTGAACCGGATCTACAACCTTTCCCGTTTTGTCCTGGTATTGGACGAGCCTCCCGCCCTGGCTGTCCAGCGGGGCCTGGATGTGCTTGCGGCTGGATCGGTTCCAGTGATGCGGGAAGGGGTAGCCCGGTGGCTGGGGGAGCTTGTGGGCAAGGGAGAGTTTCCCCTCGTGACAGGGGGTGAAGATCTGCTCAGTCTGGCAAGGGACTCATCCCCGGCAGAGTGGCGAAGCCGACTGGCCGGTGCCCGCCGGGCTCTGCTTTCCTCCCATACCTGGTATCACCGCATCCCCCGCCTGGTGGAGATTCTGCTTCGCTGACTTTTTGTTCCCTACCCCTAAAGTTCCTCCCTCTGGGGCCGATACTCACCATGGCGGCATGTCCGCCGGCAAATCCATCACAAGGAGGTGATGGGCGAGGGAAAAATCGTCACTTTGAGGTGGATGCCTCACGCATCCCCGCACCGAGCCCACCGGTGCAATAAGGGAAAGGATCCAAGTGGGCAAATCCACGGTTATCAAGGAGGGTAACCAACCATGAGCGTTCTACGCATCAACAACAACATCGTCGCTCTCAATGCGAACCGAAACCTCAGGGTGACCGGTTCGCAGCTCGCCAAGAGCCTTGAGCGACTCTCCTCCGGTCTGCGCATCAACCGCGCGGCCGACGATGCGGCGGGGCTCTCCATTTCGGAGAACCTTCGCTCGCAGATTCGGGGCCTCAACCGAGCCTCCGCCAACGCCCTGGACGGGATCTCCCTGATCCAGACGGCCGAGGGAGCGCTCAATGAGGTCACCAACATCCTCCAGCGGATGCGGGAGCTGGCGGTCCAAGCAGCCAACGGTGTGCTTACCGCCAATGACCGCATCGCCATCCAGCAGGAGATCAACCAGCTCATTGACGAGATCGACCGCATCGCCTCAACCACCGAGTTCAACACCCGAAAGCTGCTGGACGGCACGCTGGGTGCCCTGATCTCCACCGACGACCCCACCAAGCTTCGCGCTGCAGTGGTGGGCAACGTGGGCAAGGGGGGCAACTTCATCCTCAACAAGCAGGTGGTGGACGTGGGCCAGCTTCAGGTCCAGAAGACTGACGTCTTTACCACCATCCAGCAGCAGGATGCGGTGGGCACCCTAAACTTCCTCACCACCTACCGGGCCGAGGCCAAGTTCGCCAATGGGGCTACTGTGGGCTCAACCGGCATCACTGAGATGGTGGTGGACCCCCGAAGCACCAACACCCTGACCGGCAAGGACGCAACCTTCCAGCTCAGGGCAGACGCCAACGGTGAGACCCTCAACGTGACCGGCGGTGGCCTTGACTTCGCCAACCTCATCAACGTCCAGAACCTCAACTCGGGTGACAAGTTCCAGCTCATCGTCTCCACCGCCTCGGGTCTGCAGACCTTTGAGGTGATATACAGCACCGCCGCTGGAGGAGTGGGCAGCAACGTCTTCAACACGGTGGCGAGCTTTGCTGCCGCCCTCTCCAATGCGGCCTCCACCGTGGTCAACTACGTGAGCTTCCAGACCGGCCAGTTCCGTCTGGTGCTTTCCAACGGTACCTTCAAGGGCTTCAAGTTCGTGGACGGCTCCCTTGACACCACCGCCCAGTCCGCCGGAGTGCAGAACGCAAGCAAGGTCTTCCTCTCCTTCGTGAGCCTCGCTTCTTCTTCAAGCTTTGCCTCAAACATTCTCTTTTCCTCGGCCGATGTGCGCTTCCAGGATCAGGATCTCACCATCAACGGAGGAGTTCCCCAGCTGGTCAGTAATACTGCCGGTGATGAGCTCCTCTACGTGCGGCTGGCCACCAACGTGCTTGACATGGGCCTGATTAGCGGCTCCACCAGCTTCCTGGGCTACTCAACCGGAGGCAACACCAAGTTCATCAGCGCGGCCAACTTCTACAGCGTGAGGGCGGGCCGCACCGATACCATCGTCACTGGAAAGGACATTGGCGATCCGGCCATCGGACCCAACCAGCTGGTCAAGTTCGGGCAGGTGGTCCAAGTTTCCACCGTTGCCACCGACGGCACTTTCCTGATCAGCTCGGCAAGTGAGACGACTTACGCAGTCTTCCAATTTGACAACACGGTCTACAACCAGGCAATCATTGACGGCAAGACCCGTGAGCAAGCCATCTCTCTGGCCAAGGGTAATGCCCTGGGCTACTCCATCAACGGCACCTTCACCACTGTCTTTGACGTGGGAGAGATCTTCAACGGTGATCTGGCCAAAGTGAGTGCAGGCTCCACTGAGAACCCGCTCACTGGAGTGAGGATCCGCTTTGACGCCATCCTGCAGGCGGGTGAGACTGCCACCTTCAACGTGAGCACCAACAACGTGCTTACCGCCGACCAGGCGACCACCCTCGGGTCCATCTCCCGCTTCCAGGAGTTCGGCGTCTTCAACGGTCGGGACAACCTCACCTTCCAGATCTTCGTCAAGGGCCAGAACCGCAGCGTCACCATCAACGTGACCAAGAGTGACACCCTGGAGACCCTGGCGGGCAAGATCAGCCTCGCCCTGGCCGATCCCAGCTCCTCCACCGACCTGAACCTGGAGGGAGGCATCAACTTTGACTTTGCCCCCGACCTGGTTCACGTAAACACCATTGGAGTGGCTAAGGGGACCATTTCCATCACCACCCCGGTGCCGGGAACCGAGTTGGTCATCGCAGGGGACGAAAACTTCCTCAAGGCCCTGAGTCTGATTGAGATCCAGGATGCCAAAGCTCCCATCTACTCCATCACTGCCACCAACGTGGAGAGTGGTGAGGTGGTGGGCACGGTGAAGACCGACTCCAACGAGATCAACGGCCTGCTTCCGGGGCTCAAGATCTTCTTTGACCCCACCGTCCAGCTCACCCTTGACCCCTATCCGCCCACCGGGAACTCCAACGATGCAGTCAACTCCAATCCCTTCTTCCGTCCCGACACCCGTCCTGTCCTCTCCATCACCACCGCCACCGACAGCGAGTTCATTCACGTTGCTCCACGGGGCTTCCGCTTGCAGATCGGTCCCAACCAGGGTCAGTCCATTGACACCTTCCTGCGCGATCTGTCCAGCGAAGCGCTGGGAGTGGCCGGACTGCTGGTGGTGACTGAAGACCTGGCCAGCGAGGCGATCAGTCGGGTGAGCGAGGCGCTGACGGCGGTCTCCTCTGAGCGAAGCCGCCTCGGAGCCATCCAGAACCGGCTCGAATCAACCATCCGGAACCTGGACATTGCGGCCGAAAACCTCACCGCCTCCGAGAGCCGTATTCGAGATGTGGACGTGGCCCAGGAGACGGTTGAGGCCACCCGGCTCCAGATCCTGCTCCAGGCCGGTACCGCGGCCCTCGCCCAGGCCAACCAGCTGCCCCAGGCAGTCCTCCAGCTGCTGCGGTAAACCAGCCGTAGCCTGATCTAGCTGGTGCGGGGGTGCCACCCCTCCAAGGAGGGGGCCTGGCCCCCCGCACCAGCTGGGGCGATCTGTCTTGGGCTGGAGGGCACGATGGCGGTAGGAGCGGTACAAGTTGGTTCCGTCAGGGTGGCGCCTGAGCTCAAGCGGCAGGCGGTCACCAGTCCTAAGGCACCGTCCTTCTCGCCTATAAAGCAGAGGCCAGCCTCACCCCCACCGGCGTTGTCTGTTCCCCAGCAGGGGTCCCACACTCCCCAGTCCCCCCCTCCCACCCCCCCTCCCAAGAAGGAGCTTTCCCCAGCCGAATACCTAGCCATGCTTAGACGGATGAATCTGACCTATGATCTCTTTGAGATTCAGGCCAACTACCGCTACGACAAAGAGTTGGGAATGGTAAGGGTGGTGGTGAGAAACACGGTGACTGGAGAGGTGATCCGTCGCATACCTCCCTATGAGCCATACCGTCCCATCTCCCTCCATCACAGCAAGGATCAAGCTGACGACTCATCTAACCGGATTGACCTGGTAGGGTAGGCAAACTGGACCGGGTCCTCCCCGAGGGCCGGAGAGTAGTCCTTGATGTTCACTTCCCCTATGCTCCGGCCGATAACTAACTTTGACCATGGGGGTTAATGGCATCAGCTTTCCTGGCATCGGCTCCGGCTTGGATGTCCAGTCCATAGTTGACCGGCTGGTAGAGATCGAAGCAGGGACCCTGCGCAGCCTAGAAAACCAGAGGAGCGAGCTGGAGTTCCAGCGCACCGTCCTCCAGACGGTAAACCAGCGCCTGCTTGACTTTGACAGCAAGCTGAGCATCCTCCGCCTGGAGTCCACCTTCCTCTCCAAGAATGTGACCTCCTCCAGCCCCGGCCTGGTTAATGCAACCGCCACGGTGGACGCCTCCCCGGGCACCCACCTGGTCACCGTCCAGCAGATCGCCAAGCCCTCCCGCGCCGAAAGCGGTCTGGATGGTTCACTTGAGGCCAACCGCGCACTGCTCCTGGGCAACACCGCCGGCATCGGGGGGCTGACGGTTGGTACCGACTTTGGCAGTGTGCCGGTGGCTTCGCTGGATACCCTGCTTACCGATACCCGCCAGGCGGGGCGGGGGACCCAGGCGGTGACCGCCGGTGACACCATCACCATCTCCGGCCGCACCAAGGATGGGACCCTGCGTACCGGCACCTTCACTTTCAATGGCGACGGCACCGACACCATCCGCCGCTTCGCCGAGAAGGTGCGCGAGGTGCTCCAGGGGGAAGTGCAGTTCCGCCTCGGTCCCAACGGGGAGCTGATCTTCTACGAGACCGACCCCAGCGTGCCCGGGGATGTGGTGCTGGACCCCACCCTTGACCCCGCCACCGGCTTTACCTTCAACGACACCGACTTCTCCGGCTCAACCTTCTCCATCGGGATAAGCTCCACTATCGCCGGCACCACCAACCGCCAGCAGAAGTTGGTGGAAAACATAGTCCTTACCGTGAGCGGGGCAATAGCCGCCGCCACCGAACAGCTTAATAACCTGGACCAGACCACCTCTGCCCTGGACGACGGGGACATAATCCGCATAAGCGGCACCGATAAAAACGGCAACCCGGTAAGCGTTGACTTCGTCTACGGGGCGGCCAACGACGGAACCACCATCCAGGATCTGGTCAACAAAATAAGCGGCGCCTACCCCACCTCCACCGCCACCTTTGAAAACGGCAAGATCGTCCTTATCGACGACACCGGTGGTGACAGCCAGACCTCCATGACCCTGACCTTCATTGATCAGGGTACCCCCAGCTCCATCAACCTGGGCTCCTTCCTCATCGCCATCCAGGGCCAGACCGATGTGAGTCAGCAGATCTATTCCACCCCCTTCACCCTGGACGCTATTGGCAACTTTGAGCTCCATTTCACAGATGGCATCGCCGGGGCGGTGACCGGAAACATAACCCTGACTGCCCAGACCACCCTCGCAAGCCTCGGGGTGACCAACTTCACCGCCTTCACCATTGATGTGGACCAGCCCGGTGCGGGCACTGTCCAGCCTCGGGCGGTCTTCGGGCTAACCCCGGAGAGTACCGTCCAGGACCTGATCAACCTGATCAACCAACAGGTGCCCGATGTGACCGCCCAACTGGTGGACAGTGGAGGGGGAAGCCTGGTGCTCCAGGTTTCCGCCGTGCGGGGTGGTCAGGACATCACCCTCACCGATGTGGCGGGCGGGATTCTGGACAAGGTGATGCTGGGGGGTGGAGCCACTAGTGCCGCCTCCACCGATGCAGCTGCCTACGCCCGCGCCGCCACCACCGCCACCACCGACT